>CALMIH010000113.1 GCA_937864085.1 uncultured Chloroflexota bacterium | reverse complement strand
CATCAATCGCTACGGCGCTCCCGATCGGCGATCCGGACCTTGAGGGCTTTCTGACAGCGCGGCGGGAGGGGAGCGTTGCACTCCGCGTCCCACTGCGTGGTGACCGTGTACGCATCCTTCGCCTGGCTGAACGGAATGCGCTGGAGGGACTCATCCGCAGCGAGGCGGAGGATGATGCCGATCGCGAGCGCGCTGATGCGGCGCTCTCGGCCCTGACCGTTGCCCTGAACCTTCCGAGCGCGCCGACGCGCATTGAGTGCACTGACGTCTCAACGATCCAGGGTTCCTTTACCGTCGCCTCGCTCACCGTTGCGATTGATGGGCGCCTTGCGCCTAAGGAGTACCGTCGCTTCAAGATCAAAGGCGTGCAGGGCCAAGATGACTTTGCCGCACATACGGAGGCGCTGACGCGACGTTTCGCTCGGAGCGCTGGAACCTATGGTGAGAAGGCGGGCGAAGCGGAGGCGCGCGCATGGGCGCTCCCAGATCTCCTCGTCATTGACGGTGGTCGCGGACAGGTATCCGCCGCCGCCGCGGTGCTTGAGGCGGCGGGTCTCAACATTCCGTTGATTGGACTTGCGAAAGAGCGAGAAGAGATCTGGCCGAGCGGAGCCACCACGCCACTGCTGCTCCCAGCAACTGATCCTGGGTTGCGGCTGCTGCAGCGACTGCGTGACGAGGCGCACCGCTTTGCGGTCGGTTATCACCGCACCCTGAGGAGTCGCGCAGCAACGGAGAGCCGCCTGGACAGCATCCCTGGGCTCGGCGCCGCGCGTCGGAAGGCGCTGCTGCGCCAGTTCGGTTCTGTCGCAGGGGTTGCCGCGGCAAGCCCTGAAGAGCTCGCCGCCGTCCCAGGAGTGGGGGAGCGCCTCGCCGCCACGATCAGTGCTGCGCTCGCCGCCGACCGACGCTGATCGGCACCCCTGCTAGGATTCCCCAAATGCGGAAGTTCACGCCTTACATGATCCTTGCCATTGGGCTCCTCGCTCTCGCAATCGACCTCCTCCCGAATCTGAAGCTCCCGGATGGCCGAGCAACAGATGGGACGCGACCGATTGAGACGAAGCTCGGCCTTGACCTTCGTGGCGGCCTCCGTGTGGAGTATCAGGTCCAGCCCGTAGATGGTGTGATCGCCACCGCGGCAGACGTTGCAACCATTCGCGACATCATTGAGCGTCGCGTCAACTCCACCGGTGTTGCTGAACCGCTCGTTCAGACCCAGGGGAGCGACCGCATCATCGTGGAGCTTCCGGGCGTCAGCGACCCCGACGCAATCCGCGCACTCCTCGGCACGACGGGGCGACTCGACTTCATCCCACTCCCTGTGGAGACCTACGGGTCAATCGATGTTGCAACGGGAGCGCCAACAGCAGGCGTGAAGCCAGTCCCGGGCCAAGGGGCGCTGCTTGATGACCCGACACTGAAGCCACTCTTCTCTGGCGACCAGATCTCCACCTCGAACGTTTCAACAGACGACACGGGTCAGCGCGTCGTCTCATTCAGCTTGAAGTCTGAAGGGGCTGACCTCTTCTCAACCTATACGAGCGAGAACATTGGCTCGTACTTCGCGATCGCCCTAGACGGCACGATCGTCTCAGCTCCGTACATCCAGAGTGCGATCACGGGCGGCGAGGGGCAGATCAGTGGTGGTGCAGGCGGCGGCTTCGCGCTTGAAGAGGCGACAAGCCTGGTCACCATTCTAAAGTTCGGTTCGCTCCCATTCCCGATCGCTGAGATTGGAGTGACGGAGGTGAAGGCAACGCTTGGCGCCGCCTTCCTCGGTCAGGCGCTCTTCGCTGGTGCGGTTGGCATCCTGCTCGTCTTCCTCTTCATGATCATGCACTACCGACTCGCAGGCCTTGTTGCGAGCGGAGCACTGATCTTCTACATGTTGATCGTCCTCGCCTTCTTCCGTCTCATCCCCGTCACCCTGACGCTAGCCGGCATTGCCGGCTTCGTCCTCTCGATCGGTATGGCGGTTGACGCCAACATCCTGATCTTTGAACGGACAAAAGAGGAGTTGCGCATTGGGAAGGGCATCATCCCTGCAGTCGAGGCTGGTTTCAGCCGTGCCTGGAACTCCATCCTTGACTCAAACGTCTCAAGCTTGATCACGGCGTTCATCCTCTTCTACTTCGGATCGTCAACAATCAAGGGCTTTGCGCTTGTGCTGATCATTGGTGTGCTCTGCTCCATGTTCACTGCAATCAGCCTGACGCGGGTAATACTGCGCGCCGTGATCCATCAGCCTCGCTTCTCATCGCCATATCTTTACGGCGTTGGGCGAGGGGATCTTGATTCAGAGGCAGCTGCGTTGAAGCCTGCTGGCGCACAACATGAATAAGATCATTGCGCGCAAGCGCTGGTTCTTCCTCTTCTCGCTCCTTGTCACCATTCCCGGCCTTATCTTCATTGTCGCAACACCACTCTCTGGTGGGGCTCTGGGTTTGAAGTTCTCAGTTGACTACACTGGCGGTACCGTCTGGGAGTTCAAGTTGGAGCAGCCAGCAGACGCCCTGGTCGTTCGCGACGTTATTGCAGCTGCCGGGCATCCTGAGGTGCAGGTAACGGAGGCTGGCTCTGGCTTCCTCATCATGCGAACGAAGCCGCTCGACTTGCAGTCGGGGAGCGAGAGCGATCCGTCGCAGCCAGCAGGTGCTGAGCTCGCAGCCATCCGCGCGGCAATTGAGAGCGAGGTCGGATCAATTGCAGAGGTGGGTTCGCTCTCCACGGTTGGACCAGTCATCAGCCAAGATCTCACGCAGCAGGCGGCACTCTTGATCGTCTTAGGCTCGATCGGGATCGTGCTCTGGATGACGTATCGCTTCAGAAACCTTCGATTTGGACTTGCAGCGCTGGCCGCCCTCCTCCACGACGTGATCGTGACGGTCGGCTTCTTCGCCGTCGCAGGGACCCTCTTCGGGGTAGAAATCGATGCCCTCTTCATCACTGCGATGCTCACGATCATCGGCTTCTCGGTGCACGATACGATCGTCGTCTTCGACAGGGTGCGCGAGAACCTCGCGCGTTACGCCGGCGCTCCGTTTGCCGACATTGTCAATCACTCCATCGTGCAGACCCTTGGGCGATCGTTCAATACCACCGCGACCGTTCTGATCACCCTTCTCTCGCTCCTCGTCTTCGCTGGCGGTTCGATCCGAACCTTCGTCCTCGCCCTCTTCGTCGGAATCCTCTCCGGGACCTACTCCTCAATCTTCAACGGCAGTCCTCTGCTGGTCTGGTGGGACGAGCGCGTGACGGCGCGGAAGAGTTCGCCGAGCGCGCGTCGTACCGCGTAGCGTGCCGTTGGGTGCGCGGTGAGCCCCGCACGCTCTGAGACCCCGCTTAAGGCTCAGCGCAGCTGGCGCCTTGAGCAGGTTGAAGCGTCTCGCGTTGCCTTGCTAAGCGAAACACTTATCTCGGTACAGGTGCGTGACGATCTTCGCCCCTCACTCGCAGCGCTGCTGACGCAGCGTGATCTCCACGATCCAGATGTCGTACGACGATTCCTTGATCCGCGTGATCGAACGCTCCACGCCCCCGAGCTCCTCCCTGATGCGGCGGGTCTGATCGCGCGTCTCCGAGCGGCTGGGGCGGATGGTGAACCGGTCCTTGTTGTCGGTGACTTTGATGCAGACGGACTCACTGGCGCGGCGATCATTATTCGGGCGCTTCGTGCGATTGGTGCCGTTGCTGAAGGCTTCATCCCGAATCGCGATACAGATGGGCACGGCATCCCTGAGGGTGCGCTCGACGCCGCGATAGAGGATGGCGTTGAGCTACTCCTGGCCGTTGACTGCGGCACTGCGGATACGGAGCGCGTCGCGCAGGCACTTGAGGCGGGGATCCTTGTTGGGATCATCGACCACCACGCCGTTCCTGAAGCGCCCGCGAAGGCGGCCTGGCTGGTGAACCCAAATCGGCCAGATGCGAGTTATCCATTCCCAAACCTTGCGGGAAGCGGTCTCGCCTTCAAGATCGCCCAGGGGATTCTTGCCGACCACCCAGATCGACGTGAGATCCTTGGCGAGCTCTCCGTCCTTGCAATGATCGGTGGCGTTGCTGACATGGTCCCCGTTGCCGATGAGTTCCGTGTGATCGTGCGCTCAGCGCTCAAAGTAATGAACGGCCTTGGACGGATGCCAGTTGGGATTCGCGCGCTCTTGAAGAGCGCGGGCGTAGAGGGGCCACACCGTGTTGAAGTGGTCGGCTTCACCCTGGCACCGCGGATCAATGCGGCGGGACGGATCGGCGATGCGCGACCAGCTCTTGATCTCCTTACGACAGATGATGAGGTTGAGGCGGCTGAGCTCGCGGCAACGCTTGAGGCACTCAATCACGAGCGCCGCGACCTTTCACGCGAGGCGATTGAGGCTGCGCGCAGCACGCTCGGTGCAGGCGGGCTCGCCGCACCAGATTCAACGCGCGCACTTGTTACCGAAGGCCTGGTCGCCGTGCGCGGCGAATGGTCGCCCGGTGTCCTCGGTCTTGTTGCTGGCCGACTCGCTGAGGAGTTTGCTCGACCAGCGCTTGTTGGGAGCGTCGCCTTAGACGCTGCTGATGAGACGCTGGTGCGCTGCTCAATTCGCGCGCCGCGCGGCTTCTCCGTTGCATCAGCGCTGCGCGCGATCAACGACCAACTCGTCCGTCAGGGTGGTCATGACGGGGCGGGCGGCTGCACCTTCCCGCTCTCGCGATGGGCGAGCGTCACGACGGGACTCGCAGCCCAATTCGCAGCGCAGAGAGGTCTGCAAGAGCCGCTCCTCTCCGTTGACCTTGAGCCGACCGTGGGGGCCCGCTCACTCGCCTCCCTTGCGGCGCTCGCCGATTACCTTGCCCCAACCGGCATTGGGAACCCTGATCCGCTCTTCCTCTTCCGATCAGTGGCACTTGAGCAGGTTCGCCTTGTTGGTGATGGGCGCCATGCACGCCTGACGCTAAATATTGACGGGAGCCGAACGGAGGCGATCGCATTCGGTCGCGCAGACGCAGACGGCCACGAAGGGGGTAGCGTTGACCTTGTCGCACGCATCGTGCAGCGAACCTATCGCGGGACCGCGAAGACGGAGCTGCACGTGGTGGACCTACAGAGCGCAGAGGAGAGGTGATGAGCGGCAACAGATCACTTCGCCCAAAGCCACGCCTGCGAAGCGACCGTACCGCCCCATCGCGCCCCTTCCACGGACTACGACCACCAACTGCGGCGGGAACCAAAGGGCCAGGATGGTTCGGCCTTGGCCCGAAGGTTGCGCCAGCGTTCGCCCTCGCACTCCTCCTCGTCGCCGCGCTCGGCACGTGGCAGCTCGCCTCACTCTCGTCTGGCTCGAGCGCAACTCCAGGGGGTGACGGGGCTGAGGTGACGGATGGGGTGGTGATTGACGGGACGATCACCTTCGCGCGCGACGGTGCGCTCTGGTCACTGAGCGGCTCCACGCTGACGCAGCTCACGGCGGGCCCTTCGGACGGCGAGCTGGCGTGGAGTCCTGACGGCACCTGGCTCTACTTTGTCCGTCAGCGCAACGAGGTCGGTGGTCGGCTCAACGCTGCGGGAGGGATCACGCCGTACCGTCTCAGGGTGCCAACGCTGATGCGGATCGGCGCACGCGGTGACGGCGAGGAGGAGATTCTTGACGGGCTCCTCGAAGACCCAAATCCGAAGCTCAACTTCTCATCGTTCATCTTTGATCCGGCGATCGGAGCAGATGGCCGAATCGCGCTGGCAACGGATTACAAGGGCCCATCGCTCCTCGGCGGTGACGTGCTCATTCGCCTCCTGCAAGAGGGCGGCCGGATGATCACACCAGATCTCCCGGACGAGGCGCCATTCGGACACCAGGATCCAGCGTGGAGCTATGACGGTTCTGGGATTTACTATGTGCAGAACGGTTCTGCGCAGGGGGAGTCCGCCTCACGGATCATCTATTTTGATCTGGCCGCGGATAGTGTGGTGCGCTTCGGCGCGAGCGGCTTTATTGAACCCGCAGTGAGCCCAGATGGCCGCTGGATCGCGGCAACGCGCATTGACAAGAAGAAGGGGAGCGACGTGGTGATCATGAGCGCGGCGACCGGCGAGGTGCTTCTGGAGGTGACCCGAACCGGTCGTTCGTGGTCGCCAACCTGGTCTCCCGACGGAGACTCGCTCATCTTCTTGGCAGCGAGTGGGAGTCAGGCATCGCTGCAGCAGGTGGTGATCACCTCGCCAGTTTCAGGTCCACCAACGATTATCTCGAGCCTGCAGCTCCTTCGCGATCTTGTTGACGCAGGAGTTCGGCCTGCGTGGGGGAGACTGCGCAGCGATCTGCAAGGCGGTGCAACCCCATGAGTCGCTACCTCGAACTTCTCGCCGCATCATCGGAACGCGTTGGCAGCAGCCTCTGCGTCGGCATAGATCCAGATCCATCGCACCTCTCGCCAGAGCACGCAGCATCTGTTGCTGGGCTACGCGAGTGGGTGCGTCTCCTAGTTACGGCAACGGCGCAGTATGCCGCCGCATACAAGGTGAACCTCGCCTTCTTTGAGGCGTACGGCGCCGAAGGTGTTGCACTCGCCGAAGAGATTCGGGCGCTTACCCCCGCTGAGACCCCGATCATCATGGATGTGAAGCGGGGTGATATTGGGAATACGGTGAAGGCACAGGCGCGTGCACTCTTCGATGCTCTCGATGCAGATGCGGTGACGGCGAGTCCGTACCTTGGCATTGGGGCACTTTCGCCACTCCTTGAGCGAGACGATCGATTCGTCTATCTCCTCTGCCGGACGTCGAACCCAGAGTCGGCGGAGCTGCAAGAGTTGCGCCTTACCGCAACGGGGGGTGCGCCAGAAGAGGAGCTCTACCTTCGCGTTGCGCGTCTCGCCGCCGCACGACCTGAGGCGCTGGCGGGGCGTATCGGCCTTGTCGCTGGTGCTAAAGCAGGCGGTGCGTTCGGCAAGCTCCGTGAGGCGGCCCCTTCGCTCCCTCTCCTCGTCCCTGGGATTGGCGCGCAAGGGGGAGACCTGGCGATGGTGGCGCAGCACGGCGGAGCGACTGCGGGGGGTGCCGCGGGTCGGTTCGGTGGCGGTCTACTCGTGAATGTGGGGCGCGGCATCTCGGGAGAGGCGAGCGCCGCTGGAGAGGCGCGCCTCACTGGCGGCGCGCTGGAGGAGGCGATTCATGCACGAGCGGCGGAGTGGGGGAGGCGTCTCGCTATACTCGCCCCATAGGTCGTCCTTCAGGACGCAGCAGCGTAAGGAGTACCGAACATGCCCAATATTGGACCTGGCGAACTGATCCTCATCCTTGCCGTCATCCTCGTCGTCTTCGGCCCTGGGAAGCTTCCAGAGATTGGCGCCGCGGTTGGACGCTCCTTCCGTGAATTCCGGAAGGCGACCTCAGATGCGGGCGACCCACAGGAGAGCCGCCCAGCACGAAAGAGCCCAGCGCGTCGCCCAAAGAGGAAGGGCTGAGTCGCTAAGCGGGACGGGGGGTGACCCGTATGACGGCGAAGGCACTCGTGCGTGACGCAGATCGTGCGTCAGCGACCGCACCACTTATTGAGCATCTTCGTGAACTTCGACGCCGAATCGCCATTTCGCTTCTTGCCATCGCCGCTGGGGCAGCTGCTACCTTTGCGCTTGCAGATGGGCTTATCACGCTGCTCCGCTCGCCACTCGGCGCGGTGAACCTCTACTTTACGGGCGTCGGTGATGCGTTCGGCATTCGGATGCAGCTGGGCCTGATCGGCGGGATCACGCTGGCGATGCCGATTCTCCTCTGGCAGGCGTGGGCCTTCATCAGTCCCGGCTTAACGAAATCAGAGCGACGGAGCGCGCGACCGTGGCTCCCACTCGCGCTCCTCCTCTTCCTCATCGGTGCAGCTGTGGCCTGGAGTGTGCTCCCATTCGCGGTTGGCTTCCTCCTCTCATTTGCGAGTGCCGACCTTCTCCCGATGATTGCGGCAGATCGATACTTTGGATTCGTCGGCGGCCTCATCCTGATCTTTGCGCTCGCCGCTGAGTATCCGATCCTTCTCGTCTTCCTCTCTCGTGTGGGGATCATCACCTCGGCAAAGTTGCGCACCTGGCGCCGTGGGGCGGTGGTTGGCATCGTGATCTTAAGCGCGATTGCTACTCCTGGAACAGACATCGTCAGCCCCTTGATCCTCGCCGTGACGCTGCTCATCCTGTATGAGTTCTCTATCATTCTGGTGAAGGCTGGTGGGAAGTGAGCCGCGATCGTCGCATCATCCTGCTGACAGGCCTCTCTGGGGCGGGGAAGACCACGGCAACGAAGTCACTCGAAGATATTGGCTTCCGCACGATCGATAACCTGCCATACGAGCTCCTCCCCGCCCTCGTTGAGAAGATCGGGCAAGATCCTGAGCGATTCGCGCGCGTCTGTCTTGTCCTCGATGCACGCGATGGTGATCCGAGCCATACGATTGAGTCGGTGCGAAGTGGTGCCGCATTGATCGGCGTGACGGCGCGCATCATCTTCCTTGATGCTCGTGACGACGTGTTGATTCGCAGGTTTAGTGAGACACGACACCGCCACCCACTCGGAGGTGCCGTTGATGCCCCGCGCTCAGTCGCCGAGGCGATCGCCGCGGAGCGAGCCCTCCTGAGCGCCACCCGAGAGGCCGCTGATGCGGTCATTGATACAAGTGACCTCACCGGGCGCGAGCTTCGTGATCGGCTGGTCAGCGAGGCACTTGAGAGCGAGGAGCGCGTCGGCGTTCGCCTCACCAGTTTTGGATACAAGCATGGCATCCCACTTGAAGCGGATCTCGTCTTTGACGTTCGCTCCGCCGCGAACCCACACTGGGTTCCAGAGCTTCGACCACTTGATGGGCGATCAAAGGAGATCAGCGACTACGTGCTCGGCGACCCAGTTGGGGCGGAGCTCACCGCATCAATCCGTAGCTACCTGCAGGAGACACTCGCCGCATACCTCGCCGATGGACGCGGCAGGTTGAGTATTGCGATCGGATGTACTGGTGGTCGCCACCGCTCCGTTGCCATTGTGGAGGCGCTTGCGAAAAGCTTCGCTGGGGTTGCTGATGGTGCGCCGATCGTGGTGGAGCACCGCGACATCTCCAGGAGCTAACGGTCGTGGGGCTCCGCTCTTGGATCCGCAGCGGGTCACTCGCTCGTAAGGTCCAGCGTCGTCAGCGACGCATCGTGGTGCTCGGTGGGGGTACGGGGATGGCAACGGCCCTCCGCGGGCTCAAGGGGGCGGGGGTTGATCTCACCGCCATCGTCTCTATGGCCGATGACGGCGGATCCTCTGGCATCCTGCGTGCGCGGCTTGGCATCCCTCCAGTTGGCGATCTGCGCAACTGCTTGATCGCACTTGCAGATGCAGAGTCAACGGCCGCTGCGCTGTTACAACACCGCCTCCCCGCTGAACGCGGCGCAACGCGTGGGCACCCTGTAGGCAACCTCCTCCTTGCGGCGGCGATCGCTGAAGAGGGGGGCAACCTTGAACGCGGCATTGAACGCGTGCATCGCATCCTCAACGTGCGCGGACGCGTCATCCCGGCAACTTCGGAGGCGCTCCGACTTCGTGGGCGTACCCGCGCTGGTCTCAGCGTGATAGGGCAGGCGCGTCTTGCTCGCACCAGAGGCATTGCCTCCGTTTCGCTTGACTCAACTTCAGTGCGAGCAACGCGAAGTGCGCTGACGGCGATCTCGCAGGCGGATCTCCTCGTCCTTGGACCCGGGAGCCTCTTCACGAGCCTCATTCCACACCTGTTGGTGCCAGAGATTCGGAGTGCGCTTGCAGCACGGCGTGCCCCGCTGATCTGGGTGGCGAATGTCGACGAGCAAGAGGGGGAGACCGAAGGGATGAACCTCGACGCGCACATGGACGCGCTAGTGGAGCATGGGGGGACGGGAGTTATTGATCTCGTCCTTGCGGCGGCGATCTCGCGGAGAGGGGCTGCGGATCCCGGACTTCAGCTTCAGCCGCACTTCGTCCGTGGAGCGAGCCCAAGCGGCGAACCTCGCCCGCCCATTCTGGTTCGCTCTATCGCCTCAAAGGTTCGCCCGCATCTCCATGATTCACTCCTTCTTGCGCACGCACTGCTGAAGCTGAAGCCTCTCCTGCGTAAGGCTGAACGATGAGCCGAAACGAGCGCGACCTGGTCAGCGCTATACGGCATGAGCTTGCGGCGATCAGCCCGCAGCGCCAGTGTTGCCGCGCTGCAGAACTTGATGCGCTCGCAGACCCCGGTCGACGCTCTGATGTTGCGATCGCCAGAACCGTGCATCGACTCAGCTCCGTCTCTACATCGCATGAGGCGGAGATCTCTCCGAGCGATCGAGCGCAAAAGCGCGCCCAAGCACTCAGCGCGGCAGAGGCATCCTCGCACTGCCGCAGCGCCTTTCTCCGGGGACGCATCCTGAGCCGGGGCTCACTCTCGCTCGCCTTTGCCCGCATCCATCTGGAGCTCGTACTCACGCAAGGTGAGGCACGTCACGTGATGACGGCGCTTGTAGCGGAGGGGATATCAGGCCTTTATCGCGTGCGACGCGGACGAGGAGTGATCGTCTGGAAGGATCGGACGGAGATCTTGGATCTGCTGCGTCGTCTCGGTGCCGGTAGCTCCATCGCTGAGATTGAGGCTCGCGGTGTGGTGCGCCAGATTCGCGGCGAACTAAATCGAAGTGTGAATGCAGAGACGGCGAACCTGCAGCGTGCGGTGCGTGCGGGGATGCGCCAGGCACGTGCGGCGGCAGCGTTGATTGAGGAGGGCGGTCTCCCGCCCGGGGGCCTACTGCAACGCGTGAGCGCTGCTCGTCTGGCGCACCCTGAGGCGACGATCGCAGAGCTCGGCGAGACGCTCGGCCTCTCGCGCAGCGTGGTGCAGCGTGCGCTCGCAACGATAGAGCGCCAGGCGGCAGCCTTACGGGGGGAGGCGGCTCTGCCATGATCTACCGATGAGCAACGTAGTGCAGCCACTCCTGATCGCCAACTGGAAGGCGAACCTCGCACCCGGTGAAGAGGTGGCGCTTGCCGCGCAGATTGCAGTGCAGGCCGCCGCACGGCAACTCTCCCCTGGCTCACTGATGATCGCGCCGAGCATGCTAGGGCTCGTTGCGGTCGCCTCGCTCCTGCGCCGTGAGCATGACGCGCTCAAGATCGGGATCGCCGCACAGGATTGTTCCAGCGACCTTGCCGGCGCAGCAACAGGAGAGATCCCCGCAACCCATCTTCTTGGCGCTGCTGATGCGGTGATCCTCGGTCACTCAGAGCGTCGCGCTCGTGGCGAGAGTGGAAGCCTGATCGGTGCAAAGCTTGCTCGTTGTGTTGCCGCTGGCATCAGGCCAATCCTCTGCCTCGGCGATGCGGACCCGAAGGCGACAGAGAGTGAGCGATGCGCGCTGGTGGTGCGTCAGTGGCGCGAAGTTCTCGCTGGGGCCGCCGCACTCGGATGCGATGCGGCTACGGTGGCAGCGAGCGGCGTCACGCTTGCCTATGAACCGATCTGGGCGATCGGTAGCGGCCAGGCGGCGAGCCCGCAGGTTGCCTCGGCAGTGGCTCGTGCACTTCGTTCGGAAACCTCCTCATCGTCGTTACGCATCATTTACGGAGGGAGCGTCGACGGGAGAAGTGCCGCAGGATTCTTGAGCGCAACGGGAGAGGGGAGCCTCAACGGGCTGTTGATCGGTGGGGCGTCGCTCCAGGCCGAACGGCTGCTCGAGATCGCCACCGCCGTTGGCGTTGCGTCATGACGCAACTGAAGGTTGATCCGCTCGTCTTGCTGATTATTGATGGCTTTGGGATCGGCGGCGATCCATCAGTGGATGCAATTGCGCAGGCGAAGATGCCAGTCTGGCGCGCGCTGCTCGAGCGCTGGCCGCATACATCACTTGAGGCGAGCGGTGCCGCCGTCGGCCTTCCTGAAGGGCAGATGGGGAATAGCGAGGTTGGACATCTAAACATTGGTGCGGGGCAGCGCGTGCCGCAAGAGCTGCCACGGATCAACGCAGCACTGATTGACGGCAGCTTCTCCCAGCGACCTGAACTTCAGCGCGCGCTGAAGTTGGCGCACGCTGGGCGGCTGCATCTGATGAGCCTGCTCGGTCCAGGGGGCGTACACGCTACGGATCAACACCTCGTCGCCCTTGCGGAGGCGGCGCATCAGTCGGGGGTTCGCTCCATCTTCCTCCACCTCTTCCTCGATGGTCGTGACACGCCACCGCGATCGGCGCTTGCCTATCTCGCAGATCTTGAGCGACGCCTCTCCACCGCCGCCCCGACAGCGCGCATTGCAACCATTTCTGGCCGCTACTTCGCCATGGACCGCGATCAGCGCTGGGAGCGTACGGCGGCAGCGGTGGTGGCGATCGTTGCAGGGGAGGGGGCTCACGCCCCAAGCGCTACAGCCGCTGTAAAGGAGGCCTATGCGCGAGGAGAGAGTGACGAGTTTGTGACGCCAACCGTCCTCCCTACTGCGGAGGGAGAGGATCCCGCGATGCGGTCGAGCGACACGGTGATTCACGCGAACTTCCGTGCCGACCGCGCGCGCCAACTCGTTGCGGCGCTGAGCGCCAAAGCCTTCACCGCATTCACGCGACCAGGACAACTCCCTGTAACTCTTTTCGGGATGAGCTCCTACGGCGAAGAGGCGGGGAGCCCGGCACTCTTTGGTCCAACGGCGGTGCCATCGCTCGCCGAGAGTGTTGCTGACGCTGGACTGCGGCAGTTTCATGTTGCTGAGACGGAGAAGTACGCCCACGTCACATATTTTCTCAACGGGGGGAGAGAAGAGGCGTTTCCGGGTGAGCGTCGCCTCCTGATCCCAAGCCCGAGCGTTGCGACCTACGATCTCGCGCCGCAGATGCGGGCCGCGGAGATCGCCGACGCGGTGGTTGCATCCATTGAAGGTGGCGAAGAGCAGCTGATCGTTGCGAACCTGGCGAATCCAGACATGGTTGGGCACACAGGTAACTGGGAGGCGACACTGCGCGCGTGCGAAGCGGTGGACGCCGCTCTCGGACGGATCCTCGCAGCGGCCGCCGCTCGTGCAGGCTCTCTCCTTGCGATCACTGGTGACCATGGCAACGCTGAAACGATGCGGACCGCAGATGGAGAGCCCATCACGAGCCATACGTCGACGAAGGTCCCCCTGCTCCTCGCAGGCGATGCGGCTGAGGGGATGGAACTCGCTGAGGGTGAGCTCTCTGACATCCTGCCAACGCTCGCCGAACTGAGTGGCCTCACCCTCCCGGTGGGCGTCACGGGCCACTCGCTGCTGCGCAAGCGGAAATAGAGGGGATGCTACACTGAGCACGAGCGGGCACCCTAACACGGGTTACCGAAAGATGCATTCGGAGGTCAGATGAATCCGATCCTCGCAGTTGGACAGATTATCGTCAGCGTCTTCCTCATCATTGCGGTCCTGATGCAGGCACGCGGTGTTGGCCTCAGCTCCGCCTTCGGCGGTGACTCAAGTGTCTATCGATCACGTCGCGGCATTGAGCGCCAGCTGATGCGATTCACGGTGCTGCTGGTCGTCCTCTTCGTCCTCTTCTCGGTGGTCGGCTACCTGCAGGCGAACTGATCAGGGGCGAATCCCGCCCGTGAACGCCGCACCTCGCACGTCAGCAACATGAGCCCACTCCGACGGGTTGCCGTATTCCTCATGCTCGCCGCCGCTATTTTTATGGCGGGTCAACAGGCGGGGCTCTTGGCAGCGCCGGGCGTGGGTGGCGGCATCTCGCTCGGAAGTGGCATCTCACTGCCATCTGGGCCGACCACGCTTTCTGAGGGCGTTGTCGGCCTTCCAGTGCAACCCCTTCCGCTCTTCGCCAAGAGTGGTGCGGATCGCGCGATCGTCGCCCTCACGTACCGGGCGCTCACGCGGCTAGATGTGGGCGGCGCGCCAGGGCCGGATCTGGCGAGCGCCTGGAGTGTGAGCGAAGACGCGTTGACATGGAGTTTCACGATCGATCCTGCGGCGGCGTGGGAAGACGGGACGCCAGTGAGCGCCGCCGATGCACAGCTGACGATCGGCCTTGCTGGAGAGCTCGGACGTGATGGTGGTTACTGGGAGGCACTGACCGTTGAAGTGGGGGAGAGTGACGGAGCGCTGATCATTCGGGCGCCACGGCCACTCGCGAATCTTCCAGCGTCACTTGGGACACTACCGCTGCTTCCAGCGCACCTCTTTAGTGGAAGCTCAGCACGCGAAATCCCTCAACTTGATGCTGCAGCAACCCCGATGGGAACGGGCCCCTTCCGCGTCATTGGACTCAGTGCCAGCGCTGCTGCGCTGCAGCGGCGCAGCGATCTGCTGGCAGGGGATCAGCGAGCACTAGGTGCAGTAACGACCGACACTGCAGCGAGTACGGTTGACGCGATCGCTTTGTATTTCTACGCCACCCCTGAAGAGGCGCTCAACGCGTGGAGCTCAAAGGGGCTTGACGCGCTGGTCGGGCTTGATTGGGGCAGCGCCACCAGCGCAGTGGCAACGTTTGGGGCGCGCGTGGAGCTCGGCTCCACCGTCTTCAATGGGATCGCCGTGAACTTGCGACCGGGCACTGTCCTTCGTCATCCGAAGCTGCGCCTCGGACTTCGCGCACTTCTAGCGCCAAGTCAGATCACCAGCGCCTACGGGGGGAGGGAGGTCGTTGTCCCAGTCTCGCCACTCTCATGGGGCTGGGTTGAGGTACCGACTCCAGTGCGTGGTTCCGACTACGCCACCAAGCAGTTCCTCGCCGCGAAGTGGAAGTTCAAAGAGGGTGTTTGGGTCGATGCTGATAAGAAGGCGGTTGCGCTGGAGATCTTGACGCTGCCAGCCCCAGCCTTCCCGGAGGATGCGGCGGTTGCTAATCAAGCCGCGGCGGCGTGGAGCGCCTTTGGCGTGCCGACAGCGGTGGTGGAGTTGGATGCGGCGACGTTGATGGAGCGTCTCGCTACCGGAGCCTTTGACCTTGCCGTGCTGAACGTTGATGTGGGGATTGATCCCGATCTCTACCCCCTCCTCGGATCTGCTGCAGTACTGAGCGGCGGGAATATTGTCGGCATTCAACTGAAGGAGCTTGACACCCTCTTGAACGCGGCACGCCAGCCAGCCAGCCTTGAGGATCGGGAGAAGGCTCTCGCCGCGGTGCAGCGTTGGTGCGCAGCGAACAACTACCTCCTGCCGATCCGCTTCCTTGCGCGCGAACTCCTGGTCGGGCCGCGTCTCACGGGTGTGGCTCCGCTCCTCGTGCAGGAGCCCGAAACTCACCTACGGGATGTGCTATCTTTCCGCCTCGCGGCTCAGTGAGTGATCACGAGGCCACGAACGGGTCGAGGTGGCGGAATTGGCAGACGCGCTGGCTTCAGGAGCCAGTGTCCGCAAGGACGTATGGGTTCAAGTCCCTTCCTCGATACCAGACAAGCGTCTCGGTGACGCAGCACCTGTGCCCAGGTGGCGGAATTGGTATACGCGTACGTTTGAGGGGCGTATGACGCAAGTCATCCGGGTTCAAGTCCCGGTCTGGGCACCAAACTGTTTTTAACTCCGTCGCCAAAGGGCGACTGCGCCGGGCGGTTAGCTCAGTTGGTAGAGCACCTCGTTTACACCGAGGGGGTCGGGGGTTCGAGCCCCTCACCGCCCACCAGAGCCCACATGGGCCGCGGCCCCACCTCCCAGACGAACCAGGTGGCCCTCCGTTGCGCCCTCTCGCCGCGGAGGGTATCCTCCCCCAGTTGGTGTTGGAGGTCGCCGTGGCAGGCGGCCAACGGGCCGAGATAGCTCAGTTGGTAGAGCACGCGCCTGAAGAGCGCGGTGTCGCCAGTTCGAATCTGGCTCTCGGCACCATCAGCGGTCGTTAACGGCGCGGAAGTGGCTCAGTTGGTAGAGCATCACATTGCCAATGTGAAGGTCGCGGGTTCGAGTCCCGTCTTCCGCTCCACTCCCTCCTTTGGGGACTCGAGGGGTCGTTGCCCCTTCGTCTAGTGGTAGGACAGCGGACTTTGGATCCGTGA
>CALMIH010000112.1 GCA_937864085.1 uncultured Chloroflexota bacterium | reverse complement strand
ATCGTCTCGGCGTAGGAGAGCAGCATGGCCACCTTTTACGATCTCGCGGCGGCGAACCGGCGGAAGTCGGCGCTGCTCGTCCTGCTCGTGCTCGGCATCTTCGCCGCCCTCGCCACCGCGGCGGGCGTGGCGTTCACTGGCGGCATTGAGGGGGCGCTCCCGTATTCGCTCGTCGCCTTTGGCCTTGGATTTGTCCTGACGCTTGGCGCATGGTTCGGCGGCGACCGTGCGGTGTTGGCTGCATCAGGGGCGAAGCCGCTCGACCCGAGCGCTGGCGCTGAAGAATTGCAGCTGGACAACATCACCGCCGAACTCGCCATTGCGGCGAACATCCCGAAGCCGAAGATCTATATCATTGATGACACCGCGCTCAACGCTTTCGCCACGGGACGCGATCCGCAGCATGCGAGCATCGCCGTGACCAAGGGCTTGATGGCGAAGCTCGACCGAGAAGAGATGAGTGGCGTGATTGCGCACGAACTCTCCCACGTGCGCAACTTCGACATTCGTTACAGCCTGCTCGTGGCGGCACTCGTTGGCTCGCTCGCACTTCTCAGCGACATGCTCCTCCGCTTCGCAATGTTTGGTGGCGGGCGTCGTCGTGACAACGACAAGGGGGGCGGCGGTCTCCAGGTCATCGTCTTCTTCCTTACGATCATTCTCGCCATCCTTGCGCCGATCGCCGCACGCATGGTGCAGCTCGCCGTCTCACGTCAGCGCGAATATCTTGCTGACGCTTCAGGCGTGGAGCTGACGCGCAACCCGCAGGGCCTTGAGCGCGCCCTGGCCAAACTGGCCGGCGACAAGGAGGTCCTTGAGGTTGCCACCAAGGCCACGGCGCACTTCTATATTGTGAACCCGGTGAAGCACTTCGAGACCCGCGCGGCAGGCTTCATGGCCACCCACCCCCCGCTCACCGACCGCATCAACCGCCTGCGCACCCTGCGCGGCGCCCAGCCCCTGCTAGCATCGGAGGATCGCGCGCGGGAGTAGCTCAGTTGGTAGAGCACTTGCCTTCCAAGCAAGATGTCGCGAGTTCGAGCCTCGTCTCCCGCTCCAACTCCTTTAGAGCCTGATCTCCTTACGCGTCCTTCAGGATCGTCCGCGCCACGCGCTTGGCGAGGGCGAGGATGGTGATCATCGGGTTGACGCCGAGGGCGGTGGGGAAGAGTGAGCCGTCTGCTACGTAGAGGCCCTTGACGATGCCGCCGTGCGGATCGGTTGCGCGCGGACGGCTACTGGAGCGTACGCGGCCGAACGGATCGCAGGCGTGATCTACAGGATCGCTACCCATCCGTGCAGTGCCCATCTGATGCGCGGAGAAGACGGTGCCGCGGTTTGGTGAGAAGTCGAAGCGCGTGAGCCGGCGCTGCAGCACCTGGAACGCCTCAACGCCATCACGGCGGCGCCAGGAAACTGGCGGTGAGCCCGCAGCGATCACCTCGCTCGCCCCCGCTGCCTCTGCCATCCGGACGAGTGAGCCGAGTGCGGCGCGCAGCGTGCGCTCGTCGCGCGGTGTGGTGCGGTACTCAATTTTTGCGAAGCCGCTGCGCGTCTCGCTGACGCGACCGCCACCGTCGTCTTTTGCGATCGCTAAGAAGGGTGCAATATATGGCGCGAGCTTCATCAGGCGCTGGTGTTCGTCGCGACTCGTCCATGGGATGCCGAGCGAAAGCAGGCCTGGGTGCCCTGGTGCGCTCTCAATGATGTAGCCGTTGCGGTCTTCCATCGGCTCAATGAACTCTTCGCTTTTTGCCGCTTGCATGGTGCCCCGCCACATCTCAATCTTCTCGGGGAAGATGCCCGCGGCGAGCGTCACTGGATGGAGTCGCAGATTCTGGCCGATGGCGGGGTGCGTGAGTCCACTGCGACGCAGGAGGAGCGGTGTGCGCAGCGCGCCACCACTCACCACCACCTGCGGCGCGATGATCTCCAGCGTGCGTGGTGCTCCTGCCCGTGTTCCGCACGTTGTGACTGCGCCACGGACGGTGCCGTTACTGATGATCAGGCGCTCAGCCTTGCAGTCCGGGATGAGATGCGCGCCAGCTTCCAGCGCCTGGGGGAGGTGCAGTCGCAGTGTGGACTGCTTTGAGCCGCGCTTACATCCAAATGGACAGGTGCCACAGTCGCCACACTCTGCACGGTTCATTTGAATCTTTTCGGCACCCCAGTCGCGTCCTTCGGCGCCGCGGATGAGCGCCGCATCCTTTGGTGGCATCTTCTCTGATGGCTGCGCACCGACTTCGCGGAGCACCTCGTTGAGGTCTTGCTTAAAACGGGGCGATGCGATCCCCGTTACACCGTGTTGCTCCTCCCACTCCGCGCGCACGCGATCAGGGATAGGGATAGAGGTCATCCAGTTGACGGTGGTGCCGCCACCAACGGTGCCGCCGGCGAGGATGGCAATGTGCGCGTCGTCTGTGGCGGTGAACCCTGAGTCGAGGTAGAGGCGTTCATAGGCGTCGCGCTCCCTGGTCGGGAAGCTCCGCTCGTCATAGAGCGCGCCCGACTCAATCACCATGACGCGCTTGCCGGCGCGAGCGAGGTCGCGGGCCACTGAGCCGCCGCCTGCGCCGGAGCCGATCACCAGCACATCTACCGCAATGCGTTGCGCCTGCTGCGGGTTAAACGCGACGAGCTTGGAGTAGTCGCGCGTGGCGGCGTTCGGCTTCGGGTTGTAGCCGATTGACTTCAGTCGCGCACGGAGCTTTGGGTCGCCCGGCTCATCTGCATCGGCATACGCCAGGAAGCAGAGCAGCTTTCGTAGTGCGGAGGCGGCACTGCGCATCAGAGGGATGCGGTGTTGCACCCAGTGCTGCAGATAGGCATCCCGCTCATCACCGCGCAGGCTACTGAATTTCACCGCGCGGCCGCCAATGAGGAGGCTCCCAGCACGCGTCTCAATGAGTCGCAGTACGAGTCGAAGTTGGCTGACGAGTTCCGGATCAACGACCGTTGCAAAGGCGCGCTCGGCCGCCTGTGCGCGCGCCGAACCGCCGCCAGGAACGAAGCCTTCCGCAAGGGCGGCGAGGGTGCGCCGTTCGGCTGGGGTCAGGACTTCCTGATCTTTCGGGGTCCGCTTCGCCTTGCTCATACGCCTATCTTGCCGTGTTCGCGCTCGTATGGCTGACGAGCGGCGCCTGCTGCGCTACGATCACAGCCGTTGGCGCGTGGCCAAGCGGTAAGGCACCTGCCTCTGGAGCAGGGGATCCTAGGTTCGAATCCTAGCGCGCCAGCCAACTCCTCTGATCTATTGCTGCACGCTATTTCAGTGCGGCGAGCCACTCCTGCATTGCGCGAGTGAAGGCTTCAGGGTCCTCTTCAAATGGCACATGGCCGAGCCCCGGCAGCACCACGTACGTGGCAGCGGGGAGCGCGTCGCGCAGCGACTCGCCCGCGGAGAGTGGCACCCAACTGTCGTCAGCCCCCCAGAGAATCAGCGTAGGGATCGGTGCGCCAGCGCGCGACACAATCTCCGCGATTGGTTGAGTGAGCGCGTTCTTGCTCCCGTCCCTCAATACGCCGAGCAGCGCGGCATCCCACTCTGGGAGTCGTGACGCGGCTGCATATCCGCGGATCATCTCTGGCGTTGCGGCGGACTTCACGGCGAACGCAGAGCTGAGCAGTTCGCCGAACGTGGCCTCTGTAAAAGCACTGCGAATCAAGATGCGTGCGGCGCGGCGGAGAGGCGAGGCTTGCAGGGCCGAAGTTGCGGGGCTGTCGCCGAAAGATGCGCCGATCGCAGCGTCAATCAGTGCGAGTCCACGCACGCGTTCAGGTGCGAGGGCAGCAATCCAAGAGACCACGTTCCCGCCCATGCTGTGCCCTGCGAGCACCGCCTGGTTGATCTGCATCTGGTCCATTGCGGCAAGAACGAATCTCGCGTGAGAGGCGTGATCATACGCACCACCCCAGCCCTTCTCCGCGAGGCCGAAGCCTGGGAGGTCGAGCGCAACTACGTACCAGCCGCTGGCGGCGAGTGGTTCCATGACGTGTCGCCAGCCGAAGGTGCTCCCGCCGAAACCGTGGATCAGGACGAGCGCTGGATCTGCCGCCGAGCCAGCCTCTACCATCACCGTGCGTCGCCCCTCAACGGTGACAACGCGTCCGTTCGGCGCTGCGCCGGTGGCAAGGAGTGATTCGGCGCTGGCGTCCGCC
>CALMIH010000111.1 GCA_937864085.1 uncultured Chloroflexota bacterium | reverse complement strand
GAATCGTTTCAGAGCGCAGCGGAATCCTCAACATTTCCGTTGAAGGGAAGCTCCTCTTCGGCGCCATGATTGGCTCGATCGCCTCAAGCATCACGGGTATCGCCATCGCAGGGCCTATTGCCGGCGCGATCTTTGGTGCGTTGGTCAGCCTCTTCTTCGCCTGGCTCGGCATTCGCTACAAGGTCGATCAGATCATTGCTGGCACAGTGATCAACATCGGCGCGCTTGGCGTGACCACCTTTGCGTACCTGCGTATCCTTCAGCCATACAGCGAATACAATCGCCCGATCGGGATTGAAACCGTTGATATTCCACTGCTTTCTCACATCCCGATCCTCGGTCCAATCTTCTTCTCGTTGAGCCCCTACTTCTACGCGTCCATTGGCTTGATTCTCTTCTTTACATACATGATTTATCGAACACGCTGGGGGTTACGACTTCGAGCGGCGGGTGAACAGCCGAGTGCTGCGGGCACCGTTGGCATTGACGTGGTGAGGCTTCGCTACCGCGCGATGCTTATCGCCGGCCTCCTTGCAGGTTTTGCAGGAAGTTATATTGCTTTGAGCGGAACTGGCGGATTCGGAATCAACACTAGTGCGGGTAAGGGATTTATCGCGCTCGCTGCGGTGATCTTTGGAGCGTGGAATCCAGTTTATGCATTCGGGGCGGCCCTCATCTTTGGTATGACCTCTGCAGCAACTACGTTGCTCTCGGGTCTTGGAGTCTCGCTGCCTCCTCAGATCTTGCTTTCAATGCCGTATATCGTCACGATTATTGTGGTGGCGGGCCTGATTGGTCGGGTGCGAGCCCCCGCATCGGCCGGACGACCATACGATCAGGGTTAGAGCGCTCACCCTGTGAGTGACTCGTCGGTGATCGGTTGGCCAACCTTTCATCACGCGAAACTCACTCCTCGAACGGCACCCTTTGGCACCGTTGCTAAGCCTCTCCCGCTGATCATTGACAGCGATCCTGGTCTTGATGATGCGCTGGCCATTGCCTGCGCCGTAGTTCGGCCGGAGCTCAATCTCCTTGCGGTGACGAGTGTTGGTGGAAACGCTGATGTCCACCACTGCACGGAGAACGCCCTGCGTCTGCTTCACCTGTACGGGGCAGACAACGTTCCCGTTGCTGAAGGTGCCGCAGGTCCACTTGCTGGGCCACTCGAGCGTGCCACCGAAGTTCATGGCGAAGGCGGGCTTGGCAACACCAAGCTGCCGAAGGCTCCGCGCACCGTGGAGCCAGAAGGCGCCGTTGCGCTGATGGCGCGCCTCTTGGAGGCTTCGCCTGAACCTGTGGCAATCGCCCCAGTGGGACCGTTGACAAACATCGCCCTGTTGATTCGCTCATATCCACACTTAGCCTCGAAGATCTCCCATATCTGTCTGATGGGAGGCTCGGTGGGGGAGGGGAACTCATCCGCCTCAGCAGAGTTCAACATCTATGCCGACCCGACCGCTGCGGAGATCGTCTTCAATAGCGGACTGCCGATCACCATGATTGGACTCGATGTCACCCACCACGCGATCCTCGACCGCACCATTCTTGAGCGGCTGACGGCACTTCCCGGAGCGTCAGCAAAGGCTGCTGCTGAGTTGCTTAAGTACTCATTCGATCGCTCTGCAGCGTGGGGCCAGGGGGAGAAGATGGCAATTCACGATGCCGTCGCCGTGCTGCACTTTGCGATTCCGGATCTTGTGGGCGTCTCGCGCTATCACGTGGTCGTAGACGCCACACAG
>CALMIH010000110.1 GCA_937864085.1 uncultured Chloroflexota bacterium | reverse complement strand
GCTGATGCCGATTCGAGGACATAGCGGCGTGCAGGGCGGCGCGGAGATGGGCGCCTACGCAACGGCGCTCCCTGGCGGCCTCCCGATTGAGTCGCGCTACACCGAGCCACTCGCCGCCGCGTACGGCTTCCCGATCAGCGCAGCGAACGGACGCTCCGCGCCGCAGCAGCTTGACGCTGCAGAACGCGGCGAGATTGATGTGCTCTGGAGCGTTGGCGGCAACTTCTTGGAGACGATGCCAGATCCAGAGGCGGTTGCCCGCACACTTGCAAAGGTGCCGCTGCGCGTCCATCAAGACATCGTGATCAGCAGCCAGATGCTTGTAGATCCGGGCGAGGCGGTACTCCTCCTCCCCGCAACCACCCGCTATGAAGTGCCGGGCGGCGGGACAGAGACAACCACCGAACGACGCGTCGCCTTCAGCCCGGAGATTCCTGGGCCGCGCATCGGTGAGGCGCGACCGGAATGGGAGGTCTTCACGCAACTTGCGCAGGTGGTGGATCCAGCGCGCGCACACCTTGTCGCCTTCCCTGGCGGCACACAGGCGATTCGCGAAGAGATCGCGCGCATTGTTCCTTCATACGCAGGTATTGAGACCCTGAAGGAAAGCGGCGATGCGATTCAGTGGGGCGGAGAGCGCCTCTGCGAAGGGCAGACCTTTGCAACAGTGGATGGGAAGGCGCACTTCGCCACCGTCCTTCCGATTGAGGCGACACTCCCCGCGGGCATGCTCAACCTCTCCACGCGCCGCGGGAAGCAGTTCAACTCCATGGTCTGGAAAGATAAGGATCCACTCAACGGCGCAATGCGCAGCGACATCCTCATCTCTGCCGCTGATGCTGCCGCGCGCGGATTTGCCGATGGTGCGGCGGTGCGCGTTCGCAGCGCAACGGGCGAGGTGCAGGCACAGATCAAGGTTGCGCCGATTCGGGCCGGCAGCGTGCAGATGCACTTTCCTGAGGCGAATCCGCTCATTGACGGGGTACATCGCGATCCGATCAGCCATGTTCCTGATTACAACGCGATCGTTGAGCTACTCCCCGCTGAGCCGATCAGCGCATAGGCAGAGATGAGTGCGATCGGCATCCTCCTCGCTGGGGGTGCAAGTTCACGGTTCCCCGCCGGCAAGTTGGAGGCGTTGATCCCCGCAGCGCTCGCAGAGCTGCGCGGGCGACCAGAGCTTGCTGGAGTTACTGTTGCCGAGGCTGCATACGAGACGCTCGCCGCCGCCGTTGGCCGCGTGGTTGTGCTCGGCGAACCGAAGCTCTCCGCTCCCGCAGAGTGCGTGGCCGATCAACGACCAGGTGAAGGCCCAGCGGCGTCACTCAGTGATCTTCTGACAGGTAGTCACCTTGAAGCACTTCCAAATGAGACGCGCGTCTTGATCCTCGCCGCCGATGCGCCATTTGCGCCGCCACTCCTGCTCGGCCTCATGGCGGCAGCACAGTCGAGTGTGGTGATCACCGCAGACGAGCCACTCCCAATCGCTACGAGTCTCGGTGCGCTGCGCGCCGCAGTTGCGCTCGCTCCACTACCGCGCCTCCGCGACCTTACCGCCGCACTCTCTGCAGTGCCACTCGATCCGCGCATCGTTGCGCGTCTTGATCCGCTCGGAAGCGCGCTCGCTGATATCGACACGGCTGATGATCTTGCAGCTACTGCGCCAGATGAGCGAGCAAGCATATGAGTGAGCCTATGACGATCCTCTGGCTACGTCGCGATCTTCGCCTCGCCGACC
>CALMIH010000109.1 GCA_937864085.1 uncultured Chloroflexota bacterium | reverse complement strand
AAGAGGTAGCCGAGCGCCTCGCTCCACGCCGCGCCGCCAGCCACTGGGCTGCCGCGATACGGGAAGAGGGCGTTGGCGAACTCCATCAGTTTCGCCACGGCAGTGTTGAAGCGGAAGGCTTCAATGTCTGCCTCAACGCCAGCGATCGCCTTGTGCGCCGCGCGGCGGATGCTGAGCTCTGCGGCGGCCTGGTCTTCACCGTTTGGCAGCGTGCCGGCGTTCGGATCGCCGGGCTCCTTTCCGTGCGGATCGAGCGCCAGTGTCCAAACGCGACCAAGGAAGCGCACGATGCCGCTGATGCCACTCCCGGACCACGGACCACCCTGGTCCCACGGCCCCATGAACATCAGGAAGAGTCGCACCGCGTCTGCGCCGTGCTTTGCAACGAGCGCGTCGGGATCTTCAACGTTGCCGCGCGACTTGCTCATCCGCTCGCCATCACTGCCGAGGATCTGCCCCTGATTGAAGAGGCGCGTGAACGGTTCGGATTCGCTGATCAGCCCAAGGTCGCGCAGCGCCTTAGTGAAGAAGCGCGAGTAGAGGAGATGCATCACGGCGTGTTCCGCGCCGCCCGTGTACTGATCCACAGGGCACCACGCATCAACGAGGCTCTTGTCAACGGGACCGCCAGTGAATGATGGCGAGAGGTAGCGGTACCAGTACCAGGATGAGTCAACGAAGGTGTCCATCGTGTCTGTCTCGCGCTGGCCAGGGCCGCCGCACTTCGGGCACGGCACGTTGAGCCACGCCGTTGCGCTCTTGAGCGGCGACTCGCCCGTCTGCTTGAAGTCCACATCATCTGGAAGCGTCACAGGGAGCTGATCGACTGGTACGCCGACAGGGCCGCACTTCTCACAGTGGATGATCGGGATTGGCGTCCCCCAGTAGCGCTGGCGGCTGATCAGCCAGTCGCGCAGTCGATACGTGGTGGTGCGCTTCCCCGCACCCGCCTTCTGCACTGAAGCAACCGCCTGCTCAAATGAGGCGGGCCAGGCGGCGCCGCTCCACTCGCCACTGTTCACCGCAACCGCGGCGCCATCACCCTTATCGGCATACGGAAGCTGCACCGCATCGGGTGTAGCGGCGAGTTCGGCTGGAGCGACAACGGTGCGGATCGGAAGGCCGAAGCGCTGCGCAAACTCATAGTCGCGCTCGTCATGGGCGGGGACCGCCATGATCGCGCCAGTGCCGTAGCCGGCGAGGACGTAATCGGCGATCCAGATTGGGATCTCCTCGCCGTTGACAGGATTCACCGCAAACGCGCCAGTGGCAACACCACTCTTCTCCTTTGAGATGGTGAGGCGATCGATCTCTGACTTACGCTTTGTCGCCTCAATGTATGCATCCACGGCGGCGCGTTGCTCTGGCGATGTGATCTTCTGAACTAACTCGTGCTCTGGTGCGAGCACCATGAAGGTTGCACCGTGTAGCGTGTCTGGTCGCGTGGTGAAGACGCGCAGTTTCTCGCCGCCAGCGTGATGCGCCGCCTTCGCCACGGTGAAGTCCACCTCGGCACCTTCGGACCTACCGATCCAGTTGGTCTGCATTGTGCGGATCGGTTCTGGCCAGTTGAGCCCCTCAAAGGAGAGGAGCTCATCGGCGTAGTCGGTGATCTTGAAGAACCACTGCGTCAGGTCGCGCTTGGTGACCTGCGTTGAGCAGCGCCAGCAGACGCGATCGACACCCTCAACCTGTTCGCGCGCCAGCGTCACCTGGCACGACGGGCACCAGTCAACGGGTGCCTGCTTCCGGTAGGCGACACCCTTCTCGTAGAACTTCAGGAAGATCCACTGGTTCCAGCCGAAGTAGGCGGGATCGCAGGTGACCACCTCTTTCGACCAGTCGAATGAGGCGCCCATGCTGCGCAGCTGGCGTCGCATGTTCTCCATGTTCGCCACCGTCCACTCGCGCGGATGAATCTTCCGCTTGATCGCTGCGTTCTCTGCTGGGAGACCAAATGCATCAAAGCCGACGGGATAGAAGACGTTGAAGCCCTTCATCCGCTTGTAGCGGGCGAGCGCGTCGGTCGGGTTCATGATGTACCAGTGGCCGATGTGCAGATCGCCAGATGGGTACGGCCACATCGTGAGCAGGTAGTAGCGCGGCTTGGTTGTGGCGGTGAGGTCGGTGGTGTGGAGACCGAGAGACTCCCAGTGCGACTGCCAGCGCGGCTCAATCTCGCGAGGGTCGTATCGCTCCAGCCGTTCGTCTAGATCAGCCACGGTGCGGGACTCCTCTCCTTCGCAAGCGTGCTGTTCGACACGAGTGTGCCGTCTGGCAGCTTGGTGGAGCTAAAGGGATTCGAACCCTTGACCTCTTGCATGCCATGCAAGCGCTCTACCAACTGAGCTATAGCCCCGAGGAGGGCGAGTGTATCAGGAGGCTTCGCGACCTACGACAGGGAGGAGGAGGAGCGCGAACGCCACGAGCAGGAGCCCGCCCGAGAAGGGGGTGAGGCCAACGATCAGCGTGGCCAACGTGCCGCCAAGGATGGGGCCCGCCGAGATCCCAAGATCAAACGAGAGATTGAATGCGCCGCTCGCGCGGCCGCGCTCTCCAGGCTCTGTTGCCATGGCAACCGCACCCGCTGCTGCAGGGAAGATCAGTCCGTATCCAACGCCGTAGAGGATCATTGCGACCAGATCGATTTCGAGCCTTGGGCTAACCGCGAGCAAGATCAGTGCCGTAAGGATTGCGCCGAGTCCAACAAGCGAAATCCCAAACGGACCTCGCTTGTCGACGCGCGCTGCGAATCGACTCAGCATGATCGCGATAGCGACAAGTCCGAAGATGCTGAAGAGCCCGCCGCTCACACTGGTTGCGTAGCGGAGCGCACCCTCAGTGTCGCGTCCCATCTCAAGCGCACGCTGAAAAAGACCATCTTTGATGAAGCCCGTAATTGACCCGACCGCTGCCTCTAGGCCGAAGATCGCGAGGAGCGCCACGCGCAGGTTACGGTTCCTAAGGATGCGTCGCCATGCGCCAGGAGTCCGGATGCGGGCAACGGAGGGCGTGAACGTCTCTGGAAGGAGTGGAAGGACGGCGAGAAGGCCGCCAGCAATCAGCAGCGCAAGCCCAAGGAACACGGCGTTGATCCCTGCAGCGTTGGCAACAAGTGCCGCACCGGCGGGTCCAACCACCGCTGCAACACCAATGAGGGCACCAGCACGTCCGAGCGTCTTGCCGCGCTCGCCTGGCGCAGCAACGTCACCGAGCAACGCGAAGAGCGCAGCGGCGAGGACACCACCCGAAGCGCCGTGGATGACGCGCGCCGCCAAGAAGAGGGGTAGCGAATCAGCGAACGCGTAGACCGCAATCGCGGCGGGGCTGATGACCAGTGCCGCCACCACAACGCGTCGCCGTCCTAGTCGGTCCGCGAGTGCTCCGCCAATCAGATTGAAGGCGAGGTTTGCAAGTGAATACGCCGCAATTGCAATGCCCACCAAGAATGGTGTGCCGCCGAGCTCTTGGGCACGTGGCCCAATGACGGGGAGAAGTGCGAAGTTATCAATGAACGTCAGGAAGACCGCAATGTAGATCGCGGAACGGCTACGTCGGCTAAGGGGTGTGGAACTCATTGACAGAGCATCGCACACCTTTCTGCGATTGGTAGAGGCAGCCTGGCGTGCGACAATACTGCCCGTGAGTGACAAATCAGGGACTCGATTCCCATACACGCTCGTCCGCAGCCCACGCGCGAAACGGCTGACGCTGCACATTGATCCAGAGCGTGGCCTCGAGGCAGTCGTCCCTGCGCGTATCGGTGAGGAGCGTGCACGACGCGACGTTGAGGCCTTCATTGAAGAACGCGCGGCCTGGGTGGAGCGTTCACTCGCGGAGTTGCGCGATCGCCGCGCCGCGCTCGGGACGGACGGGCAGCTCGTCCTTGGAGGGTTGATTCCGTACGCCGGTCGCGCGCATCGCATTCGCTCAGCCGAGGTGACGGCGATCAGCGTTTCGAGAGGCGAGATTCTCGTCCCTGAAAAGGTAGCGAGCAGCGAGACGCTCCTTCGTGCTCGTCTGACCACATGGCTGCGCCGCCGCGCGCGCAGCGTTGCCGAGCAGATGATCGTTGTCTACGCGCCAGAGATGAAGGTGCACCCGACCCGACTGCGCATTGGCGATCAGAGTTCTCGATGGGGGAGCGCATCGGCTGACGGGACGATCTCCCTCTCTTGGCGGCTGGTGATGGCACCACCTTCTTGTTTTGAGGCGGTGATCGTTCACGAACTTGCGCACCTTCGGGCGCGTGGTCACGGTGTTCGCTTCCGGCAGCTCGTTGAGCGGCACCTCCCTGATGAGGCGGCACGGATGCGCGAGTTGCAGCGCCTCGCCCCAGCGCTCGGCGCAGTTCGTTGAGGTGGTGGTGGAGCTGAGGGGATTCGAACCCCTTGCCTCTACAATGCGAATGTAGCGCTCTACCAACTGAGCTACAGCCCCACGGAAGCGGCAGAATAGCACGCGGACGGCTAGCATCTTGAGATGAGCCCCCTCGCCCTCGCCCTCCTCTCTGCCGCCCTCTGGGGCGCAACAGACCTCGTTACCACCTACGTTGGCCGGCGCATCGGCTCCCTTCGTGTGGTGGTGATTGCCGTTAGCACCTCGCTCGTCTTGGCGGGTGGCGTGGCGATCGCGCGCGGACTGCTCACCCAAGATCTTGATCCACTGATCGTGGCGGCAACGCTCGCAATGGGGGTGGGCGCTGGGATTTCATATATCGCCGTCTTCACCGCCTTCAGGCTCGGACCGCTCAGCGTGGTCTCCCCAACGATCTCCGCATATGGAGCGCTCTCGGCATTCCTCGCCGCCCTCTTCCTTGGCGAGCAGCTCACCGTGGCGAACGTTGGTGGCGTTGTTGCCGTAGGGGCGGGGATCGCCCTCCTTGGCCTGCGCACCACAGGGAGCGGGCGCGATAGACGCGCTTCGCTCGCCAGCCCCGGTGTCGCCTTTGCGCTGGTCGGACTCTTCTCCTTCGCCGTGATCACGGTGCTCCTCACGATCCCGATCAAGGCCTTCGGCTGGAGCACGGCGATCACGCTGTCAAGGATCGGCAACTTCGCTACGGTCTGGACGATCCTGCTGATCATTCGCGCCAAGCGCACCTCGCTCCCGAAGTGGGGCCGTACCGATCTCCTCGGTGAGGGGCATCGGCTGACACGTGGCGGCATCCTCCTGGCGGCGCTCGTCGGCCTGGGAGACACCGTCGCCTTCTTCGTCTTCGCCGCCGCCCTCGAGGTGGGCCCCACCTGGGCCGTCTCACTCCTCAGCTCGCTCGGCCCGATCATCGTGGTACTCGGCGGCTACCTCGTCTACAAGGAGCGCCTCCGTGCCCCGCAGCTCCTCGGCCTTGGGGCGATCCTCCTCGGCATCATCCTTGCAACCCTCCCTGCATAAAAAGAACATCTGTACTATTATGACCTTCGGGCGGGGGCGCTATCCTCACAAGGTGTTGCCCCATCTTGGCCTCCGCCCTACTCCACCCCTCCTGAGCCTCCTTGCTACGAGTCTGCTCGTGTTTGCTGGGTGTGGTGGTGGCGGCGGAGAGAGCCCAATCCCGAGTGGCAGCCTCGCTCCCGCAACGGTGATCAGCAGCGAGTACGGGCGCATCTGGGGACGCCTTCCGGCCGACTTCCCACTCCTTGCGGAGGGGAGTGCTGAGACGCGTCTCGACCTACTCGCAAGCGGCTCGATTTTCAGCCGCATGGGCGTTGAGGAGGCGACGCGCGCCGCTGTTGATGAGCTGCGTCGACTCGCCTGGGAGGTTGCCGAACCAACAGCAAACGGGACGCGCTTTAAGATCAGCGCAACACGTGATCAGGGGGCTTGCACAGCAACGATGATCGTCGAGCCCCTCGGCTCACGGACATCAATCGTGGTTTATCTTGGTGAGGGTTGCCCCGCACCGTAGGCGTTGATCAGTTTAAGGAGGTTGCCATGGCGCCAAAGCTGAAGCGCAACGAGAAGTTGATGCCGCTGCTCCTCGTCGTTGGGCTCTTCTCGCTCTCGCTACTCCTGATTGCTCTGCAGGTTGCGCAGAAGTAGTTTCTGCGCCTAGCGGCGACCGCCGCCCTTTCGCTGCGTGGCGTCTCGCCTGCGCAGATCGCGTGAGGATGGACGCGCTGGTGACATTGATCGAAGGAAGCGTCCATACCATCCGGCAAATGCGCCAGCGAAGATTCCTGAGACCGCAACCCCATAGAGGTCACCAGCCAGCGCACCACCATCTTTAGCGTGCGCAACGTTCTGTTCAAGGAACGTACGGACCGGATTCGTTGCATCAAGCACTGAGAGATCTGCCACGCTCCCAACCAGCAGTGCGCCGCCATAGGTGATCACCCCGAAGACCCCACCGAGGAGCCATGATCCGCGCCGCGTCAACATTCCGGCGAGGAAAGCAATAACAAATGCTGGCGGCAAGAGGATTGACTGAACAGCAAGTTGGCCGACGCTGGTTGAGAGCACTCCCTGCTGCGTGGCAACAGCTGTCGTCACGATAATCGCCGCGAGTGGAACGAAGAAGGCGCGCGTTCGTAGTAGGCGAGGGAGCTGGCGAAGATCGTCACGAATCGGCGCGACGCCAAATGAGCCGCGGAAGGCGGCGCGGAAGCCGAGGCTGCCCTGAGCAGACTGGCCTGCTGCGGTCTGCGCTGCAGGCGCTACTGCCGTCTCTGGGGGCTCATCACCGCGCTCGGCACGCTCCTTTGCAGCAATGCGACTGCGTCGGCGCGCCTCTGCTCGGGCCTCTGCGTTGGTTGACTTTGACATCTCTCCTCCTCCGACCCCATCTTTTGGCGTAGAGACATCCTAATCGTCTCTGGCTCGACTCTGTGGCAGGACTTGTGCCAAAAGAGGTCACTCTGCGATTGGAGGCAGGGGGAAGGCGTGCTGACCGGGTGCGGGCCCAGCCGAAAGCCCCCTCAACGCTGTAACCCCCTCCCGCTCGGGGTGCCCACGATCGCCGCCCCGTCAGACCCTGAGCGTGGGTGGCTGCGGACAATTGTTACATCGCTTCAGGTCCACGAAGGGCGGCTCGAGCTCTGGCGGGGAGGGGTGGTTCGGCTGGTCGTGCTCCCGTTGTGCGAAACGCCTGTTGACCACGAGGGGGCGGCTGCCTATCCTAATCCTCGGTGATTGCTCGTGGGTCCCCTCGGGACTCCAGGGGCGCTCCGCGGTCGGCATGTTGCCGGACGCGCTCTATGCCCCGCGTGGGGTTGTAGTGGACCGCGCGGAGGTGCGCGACCCAAGGGAGGTTCTGAACATGCCTGAAGTGTATTGCGTTAAGTGCAAGGCCAAGCGAGAGGCCATTGACACGAAGAAGGTCACGATGAAGAACGGCAAGCCAGCGCTCTCCGGCATCTGCCAGAAGTGCGGCACGGTGGCTGATTTTCAGCTCGCGCTCGCGTAACTGCGAACGCATAGCGGCCAACGGCCCTCG
>CALMIH010000108.1 GCA_937864085.1 uncultured Chloroflexota bacterium | reverse complement strand
CGTTGACCGTCTGCTTGAAGTCGTCGTAGTTGTCCGCATCCTTGTGCGACCACTTGCGAATCTCGCGGATTGTGTCGGCGTGATCCGTGCGTCGATCAAGGTAGCCATCCCAGTGCGCCGTGTAGGTGCCAACGGATGGCGCCATCTGCAGGCCGTGCTTCGCAAGGTCGAGCTCGCGAATCACCTGCGGTCGCAGCAGGCTGACAAGGTAGGAGGCAACGGAGAATTTGTAGCCGGGGACCGGCGATTCGGTCAGGGTTGCGCCGCCAAGGATGGAGCGGCGTTCAAGGACGAGCGTCTTCAGCCCCGCCTTCGCAAGGTAGGCGGCGGTGGTGAGTCCGTTATGGCCGCCGCCAATGACGATCGCGTTGTACCGTTCCGCCACTGACCCTCCCAGACTCGCCCCGAATCGCTAGGATGCGGGTGCGGACAATAGTACCGCCAAGAGGGAGTTCAGGAGAGGGGGAGTCGCATGACGCTTGAAACGCCGTTCCACCCTCGTACCGCCGAACTCAATCAGGCACGCCGCTGGCGCAAGTGGTCGGGCTTCTTCATCGCCGACTCATATTTCCCAGCGCACGACTTGGAATACCATGCGATCCGCTTCTCCGCGGCGCTCTTCGACGTCACCCCAATGTGCAAGTACCGCATCACCGGACCAGATGCGGCGAAGCTCGTTGATCGCGTCATCACCCGCCGTGTTGATCGCATCAAGCCGATGCGCGCCATCTACACACCATGGTGCGATCACGACGGCCGCGTCCTTGATGACGGCACCGTGGCGCTCCTCGCCGACGGCTCCTACTTCTGGACCGCCGCAGAGCCACAGCATGGCTGGCTTGAGGCAGCAGGCGAAGGCTTGAACGTCACCATTGAAGACATGACGGAGAAGCTCTGCGCCCTCTCGCTGCAGGGGCCGCACGCACGCGACGTGCTCTCCGCCGCCGTTGGCCGCGACATGTCCGACCTCCCCTTCTTCGGTCGCGCCGATGTGACGATCGGTGGGACGGCGGTGGGGATCTCGCGCACCGGCTACTCCGGCGACCTTGGCTACGAACTCTGGATGCCGTTCGAGGAGGCGCTCCCCGTCTGGGATGCGCTGATTAAGTCCGGCGAGGACTACACCCTGCGCGTCGCGGGGATGGAGGCGCTCGACGTTGCGCGACTCGAAGCCGGCCTGATCATGGCGGGCGTGGACTATCACTCCAGTCGCACCGCCAGGCACCCGAGCCTCGCCATCTCGCCGTATGAGATCGGCATGGATCGACTCGTTGACCTAGATAAGCCCGCCTTCATTGGGAAGCGCGCACTCATGAATGAGGTTGCGGCGGGTGGTCCCGCCACTCGACTCGTTGGACTTGAGCTTGACCTGAACGTCTTTGAAGACGCCTACCTTGATCTTGGCTACGCGATTGAGCATCCGCTCCGCGCCTGGCGCCACGTCACTCCACTCACCCGCAAGGGCGAAACGATTGGCCGCGCAACGAGCGGCACCTTCTCGCCACTCCTGAAGCGCTCTATTGCGCTCGGCTTCCTCCCAGTAAAGCACGCCGAAGTTGGCAGTACCGTGGGCATTGAGTGGCAGATTGAAGAGACCCGTCAGACAATCCCCGCCACCGTGGTGCCGCTTCCGTTCTTGGACCTGCCGCGCAAGCGCAGCTAACCCGCCGCTAGAGGCGCGCCGCTCGCTCCTGCGGAATCCCCCACGCGTCGGCGATGCGCGCCGCAGTGAGGACACTCTCTGGAGAACCGTCAGCAACGATTCGTCCCGACTTCATCAAGATGACGCGCGGGAAGAGCTGTCGCACCATGTCAATCTCATGAAAGATGGCAACCACAGTGCGCGCGCGATCGGCGAGTGAGACCAAGAGATCGGCAATCTCTACTCGATGCTTGAGATCTAGGTGCACCGTTGGTTCATCCAACGCCAAGATCGGCGTCTCTTGCGCAAGGCCGAGTGCAATTGCAATCAGCTGCTTCTCACCAGCACTGAGGGTGCGCACGTCGCGCGCAGCAAGGTGTGACGCACCCACGCGCTCCAGCGCCGCGGCGGCGCGCTCGCGGTCATGCGCCGTTGGTCCGCTCGGGCCACGACCGTGTGGCAGGCGACC
>CALMIH010000107.1 GCA_937864085.1 uncultured Chloroflexota bacterium | reverse complement strand
TTCGCCAACGATCTGCATGAAGCGCTCGCGCGCCTTTGACGTTGTGCGCGGCTTATCGAGCGTCACCACCTCGCCATCAATGATGTCGATGATCGGCTTCACCGAGAGAAGCCCGCCGATCGCAGCGCGCGCTGGGCTGATGCGCCCGCCCGCCTTCAGGTAGTCGAGCGAGTCGAGGAAGAAGATCACGTGGGTGCGTGGGATCGCCCCCTGAAGGTCGGCCACGATCTCCGCCGCGCTCTTCCCTGCAACGGCACCGCGCTGCGCGCGCTTCACCAAGAGACCCTGCGCCGCAGATGCGGTGGTGGTGTCAACTAGATGGATGCTCTTGCTCTGCGGATGTGCGGAGGCGGCCATCTCCGCACTGCGGTAGGTGGCGGAGAGCTTCGATGCCACATGCACGGAGACGATCTCCTGCGCACCATTGGCGAAGGCACGGTCGTACGCCGCAGTAAAGGCGGCGGCGGATGGGGCGGCGGTCTTAGGGAATGGAGCGCCGGGGGCGGTGAGTCGCTTCCAGAACTCGTCCATGGAGATCTCCTCGCCCACCTTGAAGCTCTCTTCATTAAACGAGACGATGATCGGGACGATCGTGATGCCGAGCTCCTTGGCGAGCTGCGGCGGAATGTCTGATGCACTGTCTGAGACGATTGCAACCTTGTGCGCTGACTGGCTCATATCAACCCCCCTCAGCTAAGTGCAGGAGGAGACCTGCACGCACCCTGAGTTTATCGGCGGGGGTCAGTCGTGCGCGGCGCGTTGCCGCTGCAGGGTCGTTGGGAGGATCTCGTGCTCCACCCGGCGCAAGATCAGGAGGAAGCTCCCCGCAATCACGAGGAAGCCAAGCGTGGCGTACACCAGCCCGTCCACGCCGAAGGAGGTGGCGAGGTCCCCCGCCACCTTCACCCCGATCACCTGGCCGAGCCCGAGGAAGATGGAGTAGAGCCCCATCACCGCGCTGCGATCGGCCTGATAGCGCTCGGAGACATCGGCCAAGAAGCCGAGCGCCGCGGGCGTTGCTCCAGCAATAAAGAACATCGAAGCGCAGATGGTGGCAAACAGCGCGCCGATCAGCAGCAGATCAGTCCCAGTCAAACGATTCATCAGGAAGACGGCGGACATTGCGACAACAAAAGCGATCAGGCCGAAGAGGAGGATCGTGGTGCGGCGGTAGTTCGCGAAGCGATTCCCCCAGAAGAAGAGGCCACCACCGCCAACCAGCGCAACAAAGGCGAAGGCGGTGGTGATGATGACAAAGGGGAAACCGCTCAGCAGGAACTGCCCCGTCGTGTCTACGCCAGCGTCGCCGAGCAGCAGGTTGAGCCCTTGCGGCACCCAGACGCCGATGATCGCGTTGATAGAGACCCAGGTTGGGACAAAGAGAAGGATGCCGCGCTGGCTGAAGAGCTTCGCGTACTTCCTCAGACGCCCCTCATCATGCGGTGGCGGCGCGGTGTGTTCGTCCTTGACGCCGTAGGCGAAGAAGGCGAGCGAGAGTAGATAGATGCCACCATTGATTGCGAAGGCGCTCGTCCCGAAGATCTCCCAGAGCGGCCCCGCAAGCGCCGTCCCTGCAACAAGGAGTCCGCCGAGCGTCGCCACCTCAAAGAGTGTGACCACGCGCCCGCGCAACTTCTCATCGTGACTCGTGTTCGCCGCAACATAGGAGAGGATCGACGGCACGCTCGCCGCGGTTGATGAGCCCTCAAGGAGTCGCGTGCAGATCAGCAGCGGAATCGTCGCCGCGAAGGGGGTGAGGAGGACCGCCGCAAGGCCGAAGAGTGGGCCAAGAAGCATCACCGGCTTCCGCCCAACACGGTCGGCGATGATCCCGAAGATCGGCGAGCCGATCAGCTCCGTGACGTAGAAGGCGAGGGTGATCGTCGCAAGGTCCACCGGCGTAATGCTCACCTCGCCCGTCGAATTCAGGTACTTGTTCCAGACGATCAGGAGGGCGCCAGTCGTCCCCGTCGCCGTGCGGAGGGTGAGCGTCCCGAGGAGCAGTGAGCGCATTGAAGCCGTCATCCGCCCCACGATAGCGGCTCGGTATACTCGCCGCATGCCAAGCAATGTTGCCCAGAGTTACCCATATAAGAAGGAGAGCGAGGCGGAGCGCGCCGCCGCGATCGCGTTAACACTCGGCGCACGCGAAGGCCTCGCCGAGAAGCTCGCAGCCGAGGCGCTCCCCTATGACAACACGAGTGACGGCGAAGCCTGGGCCTGGCGCTGCCGCAGTGTCGGCTGCCCTGGCGTGATGCACACCGCCGGCTACGCACGCGACCGCCACGGACTCGTCGCCCTCTGCGACGGCTGCGGCACGATCGCGCTGCGCTAACCATGCACGGCGAGAGCACCCATGAGTAGCGAACGCGCACCTGATCTCAACGGCGCACCGGGGCTTGTCCCGATCAGCGCGGCGAACAAGCCGACACAGGTTGACGTTGTTGGCGATCGCATCCGCGTCGCCTCGCTGGAGATCATCGACCGCGCCCTTGCCGGATATCTGGAGAGCCGCTCACCAGAGGAGCGCCCTGAGACGGTTGAACGCGCCCTGCGCGTTGGCCTGATGGCGCTGCAGAGTGCAAGCGGCTCCATTGACGTTGATCATGTGCGCCGCGCCTTTGACAAGTTGCTGAGCGACGCGGCGGATTCCAACAAGAAGGCGACCGTTGAGGTGGAGGAGATCCTGCGCAAGACCTTCTCAACTGAAGGTGGCGTGATGCCAGCAACGCTGGAGCGCTTCATCGGCGACAAGGGGCAGCTTGCCCAGTTCACCAAGGATCTCTTCGACGAGAATCGCCGCGACTCCGCGATCGGCAAGCTGAACACCATCCTCGGCACCTACTTTGATGGCGACGCGAGCAAGCTCGCGCACCTTCTCGACCCCACGCGCGAAGCGTCACCACTGAGCGGCTTCCGCGCCGAGATCGCGAAGCGCTTCGACGATGTGCTGCTCAAGATTGTTGAGATGGATGCGTCGCAGAAGGCGGCGAAGGGTGAGCGGAAGAAGGGGACGGCGAAGGGGGCCGACTTCGAGTCGCGCATCATCGCCGAATACACCGAACTGCTGCGCGCAACGAATGACGACATTGAAGGGACTGGCGGCATCACTGGCGCCGTCACCGACTCAAAGAAGGGCGACGCGGTGATCACGATCAACGCCAAGGATTCGAGCGCTGCGGTGCTGCGGATCGTTGTTGAGGTGAAGGACAAGGCGATGACCGGTCCAGCCATTGAGAAGGAGCTCGCCGAGGCGCGCGAGAATCGCAAGGCGGAGATCGCGCTGATGGTCTTCAGTGAAGCGGCGGCACCAGCGGGGGCCGCGCCATTCCAGATCAGCCGCAACGGCGTCTACTGCGTTGTTGATCCAGAGGCGCCAGACGTTGCGATCCTTGAAGCCTCCTACCGACTCGCCCGCATCTCCGCACTGATCCGCGCCAAGTCCGAAGGGAGCGGCGCCGACCTCTCCGCCGTGCGCGATGCCATCGAGGCGCTGCGCAGCCGACTCGATTCGGTCAAGGAGATCAAGAAGACGCTCACCGCCATTGACAACACCACGGAGAAGGCACGCGACGAGCTCGATACGCTGCGCACCTCTATCAGCACAGAGATCGACCGGATCGAAGAGCAGGTTCGCGCGAGCAGCGCCGCCGCAAAGTCAGAGTGAGCGGCGCCGCCGCCGACTGGCGACGCTTCCTCACCGGTCGATACGCCGCATTCGGCACACTCGCCATCTCTGATGCGATCGCCGTTGCCCTCGCCGGTGACGGTCTCGCCATCCCGCTCGTGGCAACGCTCGGCGCATCACCAGCACTCGCAACGCTGATCGGCCTCTTCCCGTTCATTGGCGGCATCCTGCAGGCTTTCGTCCCCGCCATCTTGCGGCGCAATCGCGGCGACCTGCGCGGCCTCACGATCGTGATCGCCGCAATTGGACTGATGCGACCCCTTCTCTACATCGCGGTTGTCGTGCTGATTTGGGCGGGGCTACTCTCCGCCATCGGTGGCATCTTGCTGATCGCCATCGGCTTTGGCGTTGGCGCAACGGCGCAGGCGCTCGCTGGCGCAAACGTGCAGACCTGGTTCGGCCGCATCCTTCCAGAGCGCGAGCGACGCTTCGTTGCACCGCGCGCGCTGGCGATCCAGTTCGGGCTCGGCTCGGTGCTGCTCGTCCCTATTGCACTACTCGTCCGCGTCGGCGAGGCCGACTGGGGCGTCCTCATCTATGCGCCGGCATTCATCGGTGCACTCATCGCGAGCCTCGCCTTCATCCGCGCGCTGCGCAAGCTGCCGCGACCCGGAGCCCTTTCACCCGAGCGCGCAGTGCGTGGCGGAAAACTCTCGGCGCCAGTGCGCAGATTTATTCGCACCAACGCGATCGCCGCGCTCGGTGCCGGCTTTGCGCCGTACCTTTCGCTCTACGCCATCGTCGTGCTGGATCAGTCGGCCGCATACGCCATCCTCCTCTCCGCGGTTGGCTCCGCCGCCGCACTGATCGGTGCACTGGTGATCGGCAACTGGCTGGAGCGCGGCTCAGCGAGTCGCCTTTACAGAGCCTCACTCATCGTCCGTGGCGTTGGGATGGCTTCGTCAGCACTCGCCGGTCCATGGAATCCGTTTGCACCACTTGTTCTTCTCATTGTGATGGTGGTGGTCACCGTTGGATTCGCCGCTGGCATGCTCTCAGCACAAGAGCGACTCCTTCGACTCGCCGCCCCTGGTGAAGTGGTGCGTGCGCAGTCAACGTTCGGTGCCGTGAACGCCGCCTGCCTCGCGATCGGTCAAGGTGTTGGTGTTGCGGTGCTCGCGATCTTCCCTATCGCCTACCCAACGTATGTGGTGATCTTCCTGATCACGGGCGCCTTCCGCCTCGTTGCCGCCGCCACCGCCGAAGTGGGGGGCGAATGGGATGCCGCCACGCGCCTCCATCACGGCGATGAGGTCGTCACCGAGCCCGCGCTCGAATCGCAGCGCTAGCGCACCACCCCAGTGCGTGGGCGGGGCTACACTAGGGGCGAAGCCGCACCGCGGCACCGCGCGGAGCGGCACGAGTAGGAGGAGTAAGACGATGCGTGTACCTGTGGAGATGCCACGACTCGGCTACGACACCGAGGTCGGCAAGATCGGCAACTGGACGGCGAAGGTCGGCGATGCCGTCACGGCGGGCCAGCCGATCGGCGAGCTTGAGACCGAGAAGGCAACGGTGGAGTTTGAGTCCCCCGCCGCTGGCACACTCGCCGAGATCGTTCACGCCGCAGGGAGCGAAGTGGCGGTCGGCACCGTGATCGCCTACATCGAAGACGGCAAGTAAGTGGAGAAGCCCGGCCGCACGCCGGTCACCTTCACGCCAATGCGCGCGGCGATCAGCCGTCGCATGGTGGAGTCAAAGTCCAAGGCGCCGCACTTCTACGTCTCTACTGACATTGAGATGGAGGCGGTGACCGCCGCAAACAACAAACTGAATGAAGGGAAGAGCGGCGACGACCGCGTCACCATCACCGCCTGGCTCGTCCGCGCACTTGCGCAGTCGCTCGCCGCAGCGCCAGCACTCAACGCCGTCTGGAGCGGCGAGACACTCGAGCGCGTCGACCAGATCAACATTGGCATCGCCATCGCCATCCCGGATGGCCTGATCGCACCAGCGCTACTCGACTGCGCCAGCAAGGATCTCGCCACGATTTCATCTGAACTTCGCGACCTTGTCACGCGCACCAAGGCGAACAAGTTGAAGCCCGCAGAGTTCTCAGACGCAACGTTCACACTGAGCAATCTCGGTGGCTTCCCAGTGACACAGTTCACCGCAATTGTCACACCACCGCAGGTCGCCATCCTTGCGACCGGTCGGAGCGAGCAGCGTGCCGTGGTGCGCGACGGCGCCGTGGTCGCGCGTCAGATGCTCACCGCCACACTCTCCGCCGATCATCGCGCCGTTGACGGCGCACTCGTTGCAACATTTCTCGGCGACCTGAAGTCACGACTTGAATCACCGGAAGGCCTCGCCTGACCGTGGCCTCCTGTGACTGACCACGACACGCCGCTCGGCGGTCGCTCCGACTACGCGCAGCGCGAACTCAACGAAAGCGACCTTCACGCCGACCCGCTGACGCAGTTTCAACGCTGGGTTGATGCGGCAATCGCCGCCGAACTCCCCGAACCGCTCGCCGCAGCCCTCGCAACCGCAGACGCCCACGGCACACCGAGCGTCCGAATGATCCTCGTCCGCGGCATCGCCGCCGACGGCCTTCGCTTCTATACGAACCACGAAAGTCGCAAGGGTCAGGACCTCGCCGTCAATCCGCAGGCGGCGCTCACCCTCTGGTGGCCGGGGATCGAGCGCCAGGTGCGCTGCTCAGGTCCGGTGCGACAACTCACCGAAGCCGAATCGGCCGCCTACTTTGTCAGCCGACCCCGTGAGAGCCAGCTCGGGGCCCGCGCCAGTCGTCAGGGCCAGCCGACCCCCTCCCGTGAGGCGCTTGAGACGGCCCTCGCCGCCGAAACCGCCGCCCACCCGGGGTCTACGCCGATCAAACTCCCCCACTTCTGGGGCGGATATCTCCTCACCCCCGATCGCTGGGAGTTCTGGCAGGGGCGCCAGAACCGCCTCCACGACCGCTTCGAGTACCTGCCGAAGGGCGACGCCTGGGAGATCCGCCGCCTCCAGCCATAGCCGCGCCAAAAACCTGCGCCGCGGCTAGAAGTACCCCCCTCCGATCGGATACCCTACGCCCAAGCGCAAATCGCGCTTCATGAGACACGGCGCTCGAATGCGGGTGCTGATCGAAGGAGGAAACATGCGAAAGAAGTCCGCACTGGCGGCTCTCTTCGTAAGCGCAGCGTTAATCGCTGGTGCTTGCGGTGGCGGCGCCAGCATCGTCGGCTCGTACAAGCCTGGCACAGGCGGTACTGGCGGAACGTTGCTTGTTGGCGACTATCAGGATGTCGACAGCTTGCACCCGTACTACTACTCCACCGTGATGTCAGCGAACGTGCTGGCAACCGTGTGGGACGGCCTCGTCACCCTCAGCAATGAGGCGAAGTACGTGCCGTGGATGGCGACCGAGATCCCAACTGTTGCCAATAAGGGGATCGTTCTCCCGGGCGAGAACGGCGACGCCATGACCGTGACCTGGAAGCTTCGTGAGGGGCTCGTCTGGTCAGACGGGGTTGCGATCACCTGCGCAGACGCCGAGTACACCCACAGCTGGGTGATGACAGAGGGGAACCCTCTCTCAACGACCGGCGCTGCCGAAATTTCCGATGTTGAGTGCGTTGATGACTTGACGATCAAGCTGCACTACTCCGAGCTCTACTCGGCTGTGTACGGCGGCGTTGGCATCATGCCAAAGCACTACTTCGAGAAGTACGACATCAATTCCGGCAACGCGGCGACTGACATGGTGCTCGGCGCGGGCTTCCGCCCTGAGGACCTGGCAAACGTCCCGGTGTCCGGTCCATTCAAGTTCGCAAGCCGAACTGAAGGCGTTGAGACCGTGATGGTCCGCAACGACAAGTGGAAGAACCCATACAGCGGTGAGACGACGAAGCTTGACAGCATCAAGTACGTGGTCTGCGGCGACCCAGACACCTGTATTGCAAAGTTCCGCGCTGGCGAGTTGGACATTGTGACCGACCTCGACGGCAACAGCTTTGCGACCACCAAGGACCTTGGGGTACAGCAGAAGGCACAGAGCGTCTTCACCTACGAGTTCTTCCGACCAAACCACTCGCCGGATGACTGCTCAATCCTTGAGCCGCTCAAGACGACGCGTGGCGGTGGCTGCCCAGTCTCTGACCCAGCGATCCGCAAGGCAATCGCTCAGGCCACTGACAAGAGCGCCATCTGGACTCGAATCCTTGGCGAAGCTGGTGTGATCGCTTCTTCGAGCGTCACCCCACTCGCCTGGTTCTATAAGGAGCAGACCCCGGTCAAGTTCGACCTGGCCGCTGCAAAGAAGACCCTCACCGACGCAGGCTGGGTTGACGGCAATGGCGACGGAATCGTGGAGAAGGACGGCGTCTCGGCCATCCTCGAGTTCTGCACGACGATGAAGGCAGTGCGCAAGTCAACAATCGCCTACGTTGCTGGTGACCTTGCGAAGATCGGGATCAAGGCCGTGTACAACGGCGGTGGCACCATCTTCGCGCCGTGGACAGAGTCGGACGAGACGCTCTCGTGCAACCTCTCCCGCGGAAACTTTGACGTTGCGCTGCACGCCTACAGCTCGGGCATTGAGGCGGTCTCGCTTTACGGCGTGTACCACTCATCCAAGTTCGAGCCAGACGGTCAGAACGACGCCAAGGTGAACGACCCAGCACTTGATGCCCAGTTGGACATCATCAAGGGCACGATCGATTTGGACGTCATCGCCGCTGCAGCAGCCAAGACTCAGGAGATCATGGCTGCCACAACGGTTGAGATCCCTCTCTATTACTGGATGGGGATCGAGCTCGTGAGCGACAAGGTTGGCGGGTTCCTTTCGAACCCAACGCAGGCCGGTCCGCTCTGGAACGCAGGGGATCTCTCTCTCGCGAACTGATCGGGTTCTCTTCACCTTCGGGTGATGTAGCACGAGGGGCGGGACGTGAGTCCCGCCCCTCGTTGTTTCTCCGCAATCGGCTAGGATTCTGCATGCACCATAGGGTGCGGAGAGGGGGATGAATGCTGAAGTTCGCACTGCGCCGCATCGCTGCAAGTCTCCTGATCCTTCTCGGGACCACCGTCTTCATCTACGCACTTCTCCTAGCGGCACCTGGAGGGCCGGAGCAGAAGTACGCCAACAATCCCCGCTTCACCCCACAGCAACAGCAGGCGTATGTGAAGGAGCTTG
>CALMIH010000106.1 GCA_937864085.1 uncultured Chloroflexota bacterium | reverse complement strand
GCAGCGAAGCTCTCGCCGATTTGTGCGGCGAGTTCGCGCGTTGGCGTCAAGACGAGCGCGCGCACGGGGTGACGCGCAGGGCTCGGCGACGGTGTGGCGAACGGCTTCAGCAGCTGCATGATCGGGAGGACGAAGGCGGCGGTCTTTCCGGTGCCAGTCTGCGCCGCACCGAGGAGATCGCGCCCCTGGAGGACGTGCGGGATCGCCTGCTCTTGAATTGGGGTGGGCTCGGTGTATCCCTCAGCAGCAACCGCGCGCAAGAGTTCAGGGGCAAGGTTCAAATCGGCAAATGTGGGCATCTGCGAACAGCGTACCCGACTAAAGGCGATGAGGTGCGATGATCGGGGAATGAGCAACGATTCAACGCTTCTTGGTGCCCTCGCCCCCGCCGCTCCCCTCGCCGCGCGGATGCGCCCTGCAACGCTCGACGAGGTGGTGGGACAGGAGGCGCTCGTTGGTCCTGGTGCGCCGCTGCGCCGACTGCTTGAGCGCGGCGAGACACCGTCACTCCTCCTCTGGGGGCCGCCTGGATCTGGCAAGTCAACGCTTGCGGCGGTGATCGCCGCCGCCGTCCGCGCCGTCCCCACCAGCCTCTCCGCAACGAGCGACGGCGTGGCTGAGGTGCGCAAGGCGGTCGCCGCCGCGGCGGAGCGTCGCGCGCACGGCGAACAGACGCTCTTGTTTATTGATGAGCTGCATCGGTTCAGCCGCACGCAGCAAGATGCGCTCCTTCCGCACGTTGAGGCCGGCACGATCATCTTGGTCGGTGCGACGACAGAGCCGCCACCACGCGCCATCTCACCAGCGCTCCTTTCGCGTATGCGCACCTTCCGCCTCACGGCGCTCTCACCAGATAATCTCGCCACACTGCTGCAGCGTGCGTTAGATGACACGCGCGGCTTCGCTGGCAAGATTGCAGTTGATGACGACGCATGTCGCCAGTTGATCGGCTACGCCGGCGGCGATGCACGTCGCATGTTGACGCTGCTGGAGCTCGCCACACTGATGACGCCAGCGGGGAAGCCCGTCACGCCGAACGAGGTGCTGCTCGCCGCGCAAGATCGCAGCCTTCCGTATGACCAGTCTGGCGTCACCTCGGCGCTGATCAAGAGCATTCGCGGCAACGATCCGGACGCTGCGATCTGGTGGCTCGCCACGGCCCTAGAGGGTGGCGAAGATCCGCGCATTATCGCGCGACGCCTGCTCGTCTCTGCCTCCGAAGATGTTGGGAACGCGGATCCTGCCGCCCTCCTGCTCACCGTTGCAGCGGCACAGGTGGTAGAACTCGCCGGCTCGCCCGAGTGCGACTACGCGCTGGCACAGGCGGTGACGTATCTCGCCTCAGCGCCGAAGTCACCACGCGCCGGCGAAGCACTCGCCGCCGCGCGCGAACAGATTGCAGCGGCGGGACAGCTTCCAGTACCCGGACATCTGCGCGCTGCGGCAAAAACGTATGAGTCGCCCCACGCGGCAGGTGAGCCGTTCGATCTTGCACAGGAGTACCTGCCGAAGGAGATCAGCGCGAAGCGCTTTTATGATCCTTCAGGGAGCGGTGCTGAAGCGAAGCTTCGTGATCACATCGCACAACTTCGCGCCGCGCGCGCTGCCAAAAAGCGAGGCGAGTAGTCCCGTCGCTACGCGAGTCCGTGTTTCAGGAGGAGAGCGTGGTCGTTCAGTAGTTCGTTGGTTGGCGCGTCGGCAACGATGCGGCCGCCGTCAATCACAATGCTGCGCGGGAAGGCGGCGCGCGCCAGCTCAAGGTCGTGCGTGCTGACGATCAGCGTCTGGCTCAGCGTGTTGAGCAGGTCAATTAACTCTCGGCGGCCGCGCGGATCGAGCCCTGCGGAGGGTTCATCAAAGACCAAGACGCTCGGCTCCATAGAGAGGACGGTGGCGAGGGCGACGCGCTTACGCTGGCCGATGGAGAGGCGCATCGGTGGGCGGTTCGCAAGCTCTAGCGCACCAACGGCGGCGAGTGCCGCCTCTACACGGTCGTGCACCGTAGCGGCATCGAGGCCCATATGGATTGGCCCGAAGGCGGCGTCTTCCCACACAGTTGGACTGAAGAGCTGATCGTCTGGATCCTGAAAGACGAGTCCCACTTCGGCGCGGACTCGGCCGATCGTCTTCTCGCTCACCTCCATTCCCGCCACGCGCACGCTGCCGTGCGTTGGTCGATGAATGCCGTTGAGGTGCAGCATCAGCGTGCTCTTCCCCGCGCCATTCGGCCCGAGGAGCGCCACCTTCTCGCCGCGCGCAATGTGTAGGTCCATCCCGCGAATCGCTTCAGTTCCGTCTGGATAGCGGAAGTGGAGGTGCTCAATGTGGATCCAGTGATCGTCACCCGTCGGCTCACCGTCGTGGCGGTGTGGATGCGCGTGCGCAGCGGGGAGATCGCCGTGCGTGTGCGGATGGCTGTGCTGAAGTGGATCGCGCTCACTGCTCATGTTTAGATCCTCGGCAGCAGCGCGCCTGCTGCAGTGATGGCGGCAAAGGCTCCGATCGCGAGGAGGACCTTGAGAAGGAGTCGTGTGTCGGGCTGGATCAGTGAGCCGAGCGAGAGCGAGCCGCTCGCGCCACGCGCCGTTGCCGCCTCTTCAACGCGTCCAGCGCGGGCATAGGCACGCAAGAAGAGGGCGCCAGCGAGGTTTCCCGTCACCTTGGCGCGCCAGGGGATCGTGCCGCCGATACGTTCACGCGTTTCGCCAACGGGACTCGCCGAGCGTGCAGAGCGTGCGCGCAGCATGCGCGACGCCTCGCCACGGAGCAGCTCCACGTAGCGCACAGTGAGTCCGGCGCCAGTGGCGATCGCGTCAGGGAGCTTCAGCGCGCGGAGCGATCCGACGATGCTTTCGATCGGATATCGACGCACCAAGATCGTCCCAACCTGCACCGAGATCCACGACTTCACCGCGGCGGTGAGGAAGATGCGCAGCCCCGCGCCACTGATGGAGAGCTGGGCCGAACCGAGTGCGCCACTCCAGATCAGCTCGTCGCCCCTAATGAAGATGAGCGGGAGCGCGGCGAGGGTGAAGGGGAGAGCGATCAGGCCGCGTCGCGCAAGGGTGAGTGGCGTATACCCACTCGCGGCGCCAGCGGTGGCAACGGCGAGCCAGACAAGCGCGTAGGTGAAGTAGCTCCCCGCGGGGAGGAGTGCGATGCCGAGAATTGAGAGGAGCGCTGCAACGAGCGCGCCGCGCGCATCACGCTGGCTTGAGCGTTGCAACATTACGAGCTCTTCCGCGCACTGGCGAGCCGGTTGAGGAGCACGATCACCAAGAGCACAGCGAGGACGCCGATGACGCCTGCCAGTGCTGTCCCTGCTACACCATCAAATCCGGGAATGCTGTAGTCGGCAAAAAGTTCAAACGGCGCCGCTTGACTCGTGTTGATGAAGCCGAGATCTGTTGCAACCTTCTCAAGGCCGTCTGGGCTCGTTGATGCGAAGAGGCTCGCAATGCTCACTGTTGCAGCGGTGATAATCAGTCCAGCGGCAACGCGTCGACGTGGCGAGGCTGGCGCAGCAGGAGCGCTCTTTGCAAAGATCTCTGGTGCGCTGACGGCGATGAAGCTGATCGCCGACACGCTGATCAGCGCCTCACCAAGTCCAATAAGTGCATGCGTCCCCAGCATGGCGGGGAGTCCGATGCTGACATCAGTAGTGCCTGAGAGGCCGAGCTGCAGCGTGGTGAATCCTGCGGCCGCCATCACAGAGAGCCATGCGGCAACGCCAACGCCCAACAGGGTGGCGCGACGCGCGTTACCGAGCGTTGCGGCGATCCCGCGCGCAACGAGTGTGCCGCCGAGTGTGCCGATCACACCCATATTGAAGATGTTGGCGCCGAGCGCGAGTAGGCCGCCGTCCTGAAAGAGGAGCGCCTGGATTCCAATCACTGTTGCCATCACCACGCTCCCAGCCCATGGGCCAAGGAGGAAGCCGGCGAGGACGCCGCCAAGCAGGTGACCGCTCGTCCCTGCGGCAACGGGGAAGTTGAACATCTGCGCGGCGAAGATGAAGGCGCCCGAGAGACCCATCAGGATCGTCTGCGACGCAGCGGCTGGCCCGCGCTGACCGATCCTGCGCAGCGCGATGCCGATCACCACCGCGGTGGCGACCCAGAGGGCGAGCGCCACCTGGGGAGCGAGGAAGCCGTCGGGGATATGAAGGAGGGGTCGCATCAGAAACTGAGTCTATCGCAACACGTTGCAATAAGCATCGCCTATCCTCTCCCCATGGCGAAGGTGACGGAGAACCAGGGACTTACCGAGCGGCTACAGACCGCCCTGAAGCAGCGCGGACAGCGCTGGACCGATCAACGCCAGATCATCGTGGACGCGCTCGCCGCATCAGACGGACATGCCACCGGCGCTGAACTTGTGGAGCGCGTGCGCGTGGACGATCCGAGCACGACGCCGTCAACGGTCTACCGCACCCTCGACCTCCTCGAAGATCTCGGCCTGGCGCGCCATCACCACGGCCCTGACGGGCGTGAGACATACCACCTCAAGGAGACATCTGAGCATGGGCACCTTCACTGTCGCGGCTGCGGGGCCGAGCAAGAGTTGGATGCCGCCGCCGCCGCGCCGATTCTTGCGGCGATCACGGGGGCGACCGGATTCACCACCGACCTGGATCACCTTTCACTGCATGGGCTCTGCGCCGCCTGCGCTGCAGCCCAAGGTGCGTAGCCGCCGAGAGCGAAGCGGGGGAGTAGACTCGCCTGGAGCGGCGCGCCTCTCGCGCCACAAGTAGATAAGGATGGTCCCATGGCCGAGAAGTTGAAGATCACGTACGCCACCCTCTCCGACTCGAACGAGGAGATTCATAAGGGGTATGAGGCGGGGCTCGCCGAGGCGCGAACGCTCCTTGGCGCGAGCTACGGCAACTTCATCAACGGGAAGTGGATCACCGACGGCGCCACCTTTGAGAAGCGCACGCCGATCGACGGCTCACTTGTTGGAACCTTTACTAAGGGCGATCGCAGCACGGCGAAGAGCGCGATTGTCGCCGCCAAGGCCGCCTACCCAGCATGGTCGGCGCGACCGTGGGAAGAGCGCGTCAAGCTGATTCGCGCCGCCGCAGAGCTGATCAGCGATCGACAGTTCCTTTATTCAGCGCTCCTCTCCATTGAGGTGGGGAAGAATCGCCTGGAGGCACTCGGCGACGTTGAGGAGACGGCCGACTTCTTCCGCATCTACGCAGGCGAAGTTGAACGCAATAAGGGCTACCACCACCCGATGGGGAATCTTGGCGATGCCAAAGTGGAGACGCTCACCGTACTGAAGCCGTACGGTGTCTGGGCGGTGATCAGTCCCTTCAACTTCCCGTTCGCGCTGATGGGTGGCCCAGTTGGCGGCGCACTCGTTGCTGGCAACACCGTGGTGTTGAAGCCATCGTCTGATGCGCCGCTCTCAGCGGTGCTCCTTGCACGCGCCATTAAGGACGCAGGAATTCCTGACGGCGTCTTCAACATGGTGATGGGACCTGGCGACAGCGTTGGTGCCGAACTACAGGAGAGCCCAGATGTTGCCGGCATCACCTTCACTGGTTCGTCTGAAGTTGGTATGCAGGTCTTCCACTCATTCGCGAAGAGCTATCCGAAGCCAGTCATCGTGGAGATGGGCGGAAAGAATCCAACGATCATCTCCAAGCACGCCGACCTTGAGAAGGCGGCAGAGGGAGTGATGCGTTCCGCGTTTGGACTCGGCGGGCAGAAGTGCTCGGCGAACAGCCGCGTCTACGTTGAGGGCTCCGTGCACGATGAGTTCGTGAAGCTGCTTGTAGAGAAGACGAAGGCGTTGAAGGTTGGCGATCCAACGGTGCGCGGCGTCTTCCTTGGGCCAATCATCAATCAGCGCTCCGTTGACACCTTCCTCGCTGCCTCCGGTGAGGCGAAGCGCGACGGGAAGGTGGAGATCGGCGGCGATCAAATGACAGAGGGCGACCTTGCGAAGGGCTTCTACGTTGCGCCAACGGTGGTCACCGGACTCCCAGCAACGCATCGACTCTTCAAGGATGAGCTTTTCGTCCCATTCGTTGTGGTGGCGAAGATCAACTCGTTCGAAGAGGGGATCACACTCGCCAATGAGAGCGACTACGCCCTCACGGCGGGCTGCTTCACCGAAGACGAAAAGGAGATCCGCACCTTCCTGGACACCATCCACGGCGGCGTGATCTACGTGAATCGCCGCGCTGGCTCAACCACTGGCGCTTGGCCGATGGTCCAGCCGTTCGGCGGCTGGAAGAAGTCGGGCACCACGGGGAAGTCCGGCGGCGGTCTCTATTACGTGCAGCAGTACCTGCGCGAGCAGAGCCAGACGGTCGTTCGCTAGCCCTGGAGGGCGCTCTTCACGCACGCGAGAGGGGTTACGAGGGGCGCACCCCCTCGTATACACTCCGTATACGACCTATCCATAGGAGGCTGAAATGACCGTGATCGAGAAGCCGCAGACGTGGCCAGCGACCCTTCCGCACCTTGTCACCGAGGTGCCAGGGCCGAAGGCGCTCGCCCAGGTTGCCGCCGACCAGGCGGTGGTCTCGAACAGCCTGCCGCGCGCCTATCCGTTTGCGCCGGTCCGTGGATTCGGCATGGGCGTTGAGGATCAGGACGGGAATGTCTTCCTTGATTTCTGCGCTGGCATCGCGGTGAACTCCACCGGTCACTGCCATCCGCGCGTTGTTGATGCGATCGTGCAGCAGGCGCAGCGACTCATCCATTACAGCGCCTCCGACTTCTACGAAGAGCGCTACCAGGAGCTTGCCAGCGCACTCGCCGCAACGGCGCCATGGAGCGGCCCATCAAAGGTGCTGCTGCAGAACTCCGGCACTGAGGCCGTTGAAGCCTCGATTAAGTTGGCGCGCTACATGTCTGGTCGACAGTGGATCGTTGGATTCGTTGGCGGCTTCCACGGCCGCACGCTCGGCGCACTGACGCTCACCAACTCCAAGGCGAAGTATCACGCCCACTTCGGGCCGCTCGCTCCAGGATTCCTTCACGTGCCGTTCGGCAGTGAGGGGCTGGACGAACTTGAGGAGCGCATCATCGCGCGCACCATCCCAGGTGACGAGATTGCTGCATTCGTGGTGGAGCCAGTGCAGGGCGAGGGCGGCTACGTCGTTCCTGATAAGGACTTCTTCCCGCGCTTGAAGCAGATCGCCGACAAGTACTGCATCGCCATCGTTGTTGACGAAGTGCAGTCGGGCGTTGGTCGCACCGGCAAGATGTGGGCGATTGAGAACTTCGGCATTGAGCCAGACATCGTTGCAACGGCGAAGGGGCTCGGCTCAGGCATGCCGATCGGCGCCGTGATCGCTAAGGAGCACTGGATGCGCTGGAAGCCAGGCTCCCATGGCTCAACGTTCGGCGGCAACCCGGTCGCCGCCGCCGCCGCAATCGCAACACTTGAAGTGATTCGCGATGAGAAGTTGATGGAGAACGCGCTCGCCCGCGGCAAGGAGGCGGTGGATGGACTTCGCGCTGCACTCAAGGGGAGCAGCATCGTTACCGATATTCGCGGCATCGGCCTGATGATCGGCGTGGACTTTACTGATTCAGACACAGCGGCCGATGTTGAGGTCGAGGCGTTCAAGCGCGGCCTGCTGGTGCTCACCTGCGGTGATCGCGGCGTGCGCATGAGCCCGCCACTTGTGGTCAACGCCGAAGAGATCAAGACGGCGGTCCGCATCTTCGCCGAGGCTGCAGCGGCCGTCGCCGCGCGGCGCTAGTAGCACCGCGGAACTCGGCGTGTCCGGAGCGACCGGATCCAAGCTCTTCAGCATGCGCGACGCAATCGCCGCGCACGTTCATGACGGCGACACCGTTGCGATTGAAGGCTTCACCCACTGCATCTCATTCGCCGCTGGGCACGAGATCATCCGCCAGAAGCGCCGCAACCTGACCCTTGCGCGCATGACGCCAGATCTTGTCTACGACCAGATGGTCGCCGCAGGATGCGCCAAGAAGTTGATCTTCAGCTGGCTCGGCAATCCTGGCGTTGGCTCGCTTCACGCAATTCGTCGCCGCACTGAACCCGCCGCACTCGCCGCAGGCGAAACGCTCCTTGAGGTTGAGGAGTACAGCCATCACGGCATGGTCGGTCGCTACGTTGCTGGCGCGCATCGACTCCCGTTCTATCCGCTCCGTTCCTATTCGGAGAGCGACCTTCCGAACGTCAATCCGCTGATTCGACAGGTGGAGAGCCCCTACGGCGACGGGAAGATTTGGGCGGTGCCGCCCCTGAATCCTGACGTTGCCATCATCCACGCGCAGCGCGCCGACGAAGAGGGGAACGTGCAGATGTGGGGCCTCCTCGGCTGTCAGAAGGAGGCGGCCTTCGCAGCGAAGCGTGTCATCGCCGTAGTGGAGGAGGTCGTCCCAACCAGCGTGGTGCGCGCCGATCCGAATCGCACGATTATCCCTGGGCTGATTGTTGACGCCGTGGTGCACGAGCCGTACGGCGCACACCCTTCATATGTGCAGGGTGGATACGATCGCGATAACGCCTTCTACCGCGAGTGGGATGCGATCAGTCGTGACGCCGCCGCCACCGACGCTTGGCTGAAGGAGTGGGTCTACGACCTCCCCGATCGCGCCGCCTATGTTGCAAAGTTTGGCGCCGCCTACTTCAAGAACCTCACCCCAACGAGCGCGCCATCTGGCGCCGTTGACTACGGGGATTACCGATGAGCGCGGACAAGAGCGAGCAGAAGCCGGCGAGCCGCAACGAGTTGATGGTGGTGGCGGCGGCGCGCGCGCTGGAGGGGAAGCGCGTCTGCTTCGTTGGCGTTGGCCTGCCGAACATCGCCGTGAATCTGGCGAAGCGCACCGTAGCGCCGCAGATGGAGCTCGTCTACGAGGCGGGCGTCTTCGGTGCAAACCCTGCACGCCTCCCGCTCTCTATTGGCGACCCAACCATCGTCACCGGCTCCACGGCGACCGTCTCCATGCACGATCTCTTCGGCCTCTATCTGCAGGGTGGCCGCATCGATGTGGGCTTCCTCGGCGGCGCGCAGATTGATAAGTACGGGAATCTCAACACCACGGTCATTGGCGACTACACCGCCCCAAAGACGCGCCTCCCAGGATCTGGCGGCGCCTGTGAGATCGCGATCAATGCGAAGGAGATCATGGTGATCATGCGCCAGAGCACGCGCAGCTTCGTCCAGAAGCTCGACTTCCGCACCTCGCCCGGCCACCTCGGCGGTGCCGCCGCCTCCGCAACGCTTCGTAAGGAGCAGGGCTGGGGCGGCAACGGCCCCTCCGTTGTTGTGACCGACCTTGCCGTCTACGGATTCAACAGCGACGGCGAGATGGAGCTGCGCAGCATCCACCCTGGCGCAACGCTCGACGAAGTGAAGGGCTCGATTGGCTGGGAGCTCCGCGTTCCGGCGAACGTTCCCGAAACGCCCGCGCCGACTACAGAAGAGCTGCGCCTGATTCGCGAAGAGTTGGATCCGACCGGCGCATATGTTTAGAGGTGTTCGTGGCTAGCGCCAAGATCTTCAGCCGTGGCGGCGCATCACTCCCGCGCGTGGTGCGCGGCGATGGCGCTTGGATTACGGATGAAACGGGCCGACGCTACCTTGACGCGGCAGGTGGCGCCATTGTGGTCGGCATCGGTCACGGGCGCACCGCGGTGGCGCAGGCGGCGGCGGAACAGGCGTCGAAGATCGCCTATGCGCACGGGAGCGCATTCACTGCAGATGCGCTGGAGAGTTGGGCGGCAGAGATGGGGCCGCTGCTTCCGATGGAGAACGCGTCGCTCTACCCAGTCTCCGGCGGATCTGAGGCGGCCGAGACGGCGCTGAAGATGGTGCGCGCCTACTGGTTGGCGCAGGGTGAACCGGATCGGACGATCGTCGTCAGCAGGTGGGGGAGTTATCACGGCAACACGTTGGGCGCACTTGATCTCTCCGGGCGACGCGGACTACGCAAGCCGTATGAACCGTGGCTCGGAAAGTTTGAGCACGTCTCTGCGGCGTATCCGTATCGCGCAGGACTCGAAGGCGCCGATGCGATTGGGAGTGGTGCCGAGGCGGTTGCAGAACTTGATGCGCTGTTACACCGCGTTGGGCCGGGCCGCATCGCGGCGTTCGTTGCAGAGCCGATCGTTGGCGCAACGCTCGCCGCCGCCGTCCCCCCAGATGATTACTGGCCAGCAGTGAGTGCCTGGTGCGAACGCAACAAAGTGCTGTTCGTTGCCGATGAGGTGATGACTGGCTTCGGCCGCACTGGCACCTGGTTCGGCGTGAACCACTGGGGGATTCAACCTGATCTACTCCTCGCCGCCAAGGGGGCAACGAGCGGCTACTGGCCATTCGGCTTTGTCGCCGCCGCGGGGCGCGTGGCAGAGCCGCTGATCAGCTCAGGCTTCGTTCACGGCTTCACCTACAGCCACTCCATCCCTGGTGCCTCCGTGGCGCGCGCCGTGTTGAAGATCCTCCAGGAGGAGAAGCTGATCCAGGCCTCGGCGCAGCGCGGCGTGCAGTTGCGCAGCGCACTCGAATCAGCACTGAAAGACGAACCGTGGGTTGGCGAGATTCGTGGACGCGGGCTGCTCATTGGCATTGAGTTGGTGGCGGACCGTGCGAGCAAGCTACCGCACCCACGCACCGCGCGCATCACAGAGCACATCCTGGCCGCCGCAAAGAGCGCTGACGGCGACGGGCTCTTGCTCTATAGCGCAACGGGGCAGGCGAACGGCACAGATGGGGATCAGCTCGTGATCGGCCCACCGTTCGTCATTGGTGATGATGAGATTGAGCGGATCGCAAGCGGCACCGCCGCCGCAATCCGCTCGGTGCGCGAAGCGCGCTAACGCGAGGAGTTAGCTCGCGATCTCTAGCGTGATCTCAACGTTTCCGGCGAGCGCGGATGAGATTGGGCAGCCACCCTTCGCCCCCTCCGCGAGCTCCTTGAACTTTGCAGCGTCAAGCCCCGGGACCACGCCCTTGAGCGTGAGTGCCGACTTGGTGACGCGCCATCCCGCCTCGACCTTTTCAAAGGTGACTGTTGCGGAGACATCCAGCTTCTCGGCTGGTGTGTTGTTGCGTGCGAGGCCGCCGGAGAGCGCCATCGCAAAGCAGGCGGCGTGTGCAGCGGCGAGGAGCTCCTCTGGCGACGTGACGCCGTCATGCGTCTCTGAGCGGCGTGGCCAGCTCACCGGGAGTTGGCCAATTGCGCCACTCTCAACGCTCGTGATCGTGCCCGAACCCTCAAGGAGGGTGCCGTTCCAGATGGCTGAAGCGGTTCGTGTTGTCATGTTGCTACTCCTTAATCATTTTTATGGCCCACTGCGCGTTCGGCGGGTATCCGTAATACTAGCGGGGTCCGCGCCGGATCCCCGAGCGCACGAAAGATAGCTGGAGGTCCCTGTGTTCTTCCTCACCAAACTTGCTGTTGCACGACGAAGTGTCACCATCCTGATCGCCCTTGCGGTCTTTGGGGGTGGTGTGGCGAGCTGGGGGAACCTAAAGCAGGAGCTCCTTCCAAACATTGACTTCCCGATCGTGACCGTGATCGCTCCGTACCCTGGCGCCGGCACCGCCGACGTTGCAGAGCAGGTGGCGTCGCCGATTGAGGCGGCGGTCGCCGCGGTCCCAGGTGTTGAGTCGCTTCGTTCGGTCTCTACAACTGGCCTCGGCTTTGTCAGCGCGGAGTTCGCCTACGGCAGCGACGTCAAGGAGATCCTCCGACTCGTTGAGGCAGGGATCAACAGCGCGAACCTTCCTGATGGGGTCACACCTGTTGTGCGCAACTTCAATATCAACTCAGCAGCGGTGGTGATCGCCACCCTCTCCCCGAAGGGCGACACCTCGCTGACCGAGC
>CALMIH010000105.1 GCA_937864085.1 uncultured Chloroflexota bacterium | reverse complement strand
TGACCTTGGGGACGGCCTCCTCAGCGTCTGGCGCGTCGAAGAAGTCGCGCTTGGCGAATCCGAAGGCACCGGCGAAGAGGAGCCCTGGGAAGCTCTGCACCGAGTTGTTATAGGAGAGGACAGATGAGTTGTAGTGCTGGCGGCTGAAGCCGATCTGGTTCTCCGTGGAGGTGAGCTGCTCCTGCAACTGAATCACATTCTCGTTCGACTTCAGCGTGGGGTAGGCCTCTACGTTGGCGAAGAGGGTGCGCAGCGAGCTGCTGAGCATATTTTCTGCCTTCGCCTGTGCGGCGGTGTTCCCCGTGGAGCCGGCACTCACAGCGGCGGCGCGCGCGGCGGTGACGCTCTCAAGGACGCCCTTCTCAAATCCCATCTGCCCCTTCACCGCCTCAACGAGGTTCGGGATGAGGTCATAGCGGCGCTTCAACTGCACCTGAATCTGGCCGAGCGCTTCGTCCACACGATTGCGTCCGCTCACCAGTCCGTTGAATGCAGAGACAACGAGTAGTACGAGTGCGCCAACGATGATGAGGGGGAGTAGAAGATCCACGCGTCCTCCTTATATGTGATCACTGCACGAAACCGTGCGCTGCACTCATTCTACTCCCCTTGCTTCGGGGGGAAGTATTAAGAATCCCGCACAAAATCGGTGCGTTTGACGACCCCCCAGGGGGGAGGCGTAGGCTGGGGCAAGTAACTGGGTTGAGGCCTCAGCGGTCTCCCCTGGTGCAGGTGCAGCCCGGCAAACTGGGCCCCTGCGGGAAAGGTCTGGACGTTTATGAACGTTTTGTTGGTTGGTACTGGCACGGTCGGAGAGGCAATCGCCCACCTCGTCAAAGGGCGCAAATGGCTCACCAAGATGACCCTCGCCGACTATTCGTTGGATCGCGCACGCACCGTGGCGGACGCCGTGGGTGCTGGCTACGACGTGGCGCAAGTTGATGCGGGGAATGCGCAGCAGCTCAAGGAGCTGATCGTTGCCTCCAAGGCGGACCTGGTGCTGAACGCCGTTGACCCGCGCTTCGTGCCAGCGATCTTTGACGCTGCACTCGAGGCGGGCGTCCACTACATCGACATGGCGACCAGCCTCTCGGTGCCAGACAAGGAGAATCCGAACACGGTGCCAGGCGAGATGCTCGGCACTTATCAGGTGGCGAAGAACGGCCTCTGGGAGGCGAAGGGGAAGGTCGCGCTG
>CALMIH010000104.1 GCA_937864085.1 uncultured Chloroflexota bacterium | reverse complement strand
GATTGGCGCCTCGCTGCCAGCGAGTCGTCTCGCAGGGATCCTTGACCTTGTCGCGGAGATTGCGCTTGCGCCACGCGTTCCGGAGCGCGAGGTAGACCGCGTCAAGGCGTTGCGGTTAGCGGCGATTGAGCAGTCGCAGGCGAGCCCACGTGCACGCGCCAGCGAGGCGCTGATCGCCGAGATCTATGACGAGCCCTCTGCCTACTCACGCCCGATGGGTGGCACGCGCGAAAGCGTGGCGGCGATCAGTCGCGATACGCTGATGGAGCGTCACGCGCTGCTCCTCGGCGCAGGGGTGCCGACGGTGGTGGTTGCCGGAGAGATTGAAGCCTCAGCAGTGATTCGCACGGTTGAGTCGAGTCCGCTCGCGCAACTGCGCGCCTCAGCCCCAGCGGCGCCAACCACAGCGGATGCACCATCAACTGGCGGCGCGGGGACGGCGGCTGCGCCACGACTTCTCCTCCTTGATCGACCCGGCTCGGTGCAGTCTGAGCTGCGCATCGGGAAGGTTGGTCGCTCTCGCCTTGATCCACTCTTCTACGCCGCGCTGATTCACTCAGAGGTTCTCGGCGGCCTCTTCGGCTCGCGCCTGAACCGCGTGCTACGTGAGGAGAAGGGCTACACCTACGGTGCCGCCGCAGGCTTTGAGTTCCGTCGCGGACGTGGACCCTTCACTGCGCGCACGGCGGTGGAGAGTTCGGTCACAGCACCTGCGCTTGTGGAGGCGCGCGCGCAGATTGCCTCCATGACGCCGCAGCCACCATCAGATGACGAACTCAACGCCGCGCGTCAGTACCTTCGCGGCACCTTCCCGTTGCGATTCGGCTCCGCCTCACCAGTTGCCGGTGCTGTTGCAGGGCTTGTTGCCGTGGGGCTTGAGCCTTCCGAACTTGATCGCTTCCAGTCGGCGATTGATTCTGTGAGTGGCGCGGAGGTTGCGCGCGTTGCTGCGGCGCTTGACGCTGAGACCGAACGCATCGTGGTCGTTGGTGATGCGGCAACTGTTGCCGCACCGCTGCGCGACGCCGGATTCGCTGTAGAGGTTCGCGGCGATGCGAGGGACGCATGACGGAGCAGGGGGTGATCGTGATCATCGGCAGCCCAACGGCGCTGCTGGATAAGAGAGGGGTGCACCAGGCGGCGGGGCTCGCGATTCGGGTCGCCGCTGAACTTGTCCGGCGCGGCGAGCGAGTGGAGCTTGTCGGTCGCGTTGGTGCGGATGCGGCGGGTGATCAGGCGATCCTCTCCCTCTCGCGCGATGGGATCGGTCATGTTGCGCTGTTGCGCGACCCCGCACTCGTAACCCCAGCTGGCGACGCCGCACGCGGCATTCCCGTTGATGCGGGGGATGTGCAGCTCGGCCTTCGCTATTTGACGAGCTTCACTACGGTGTTGCTGATTGACCCGCTTGATTCCTCCGTTGTTCGCCAGGTGACGGAGGATGCCTCGTTTGTTGGCGCGCAGCTGATCATCGTTGCGAAGAACCCCCTTCCCGCTGACGGCTCAGCAGCATCGGCGGTGCTTGGGGGAGGCTCGCCGCCACCCCTCTTCATCCCGCGTCCCGAGGTTGAGGAGCCAGAGTTTGACGCTCTCCTCGTTGGGCTCGCCGCTACGGAGCGTGGCGCTGAGACGGGGGTCTAGTGGATCGCATACGCTCCCTTCGTGGAGTTAGACGAACTACTTGAGTCGAGCGGGCCGATCAGCCCCAGTGATGCTGGCCGTCTCATTGATGCCGGTGCTGATGCGCTGGACGCCGGGGACGCCGAGCTCGCACTTAGCTACTTCTTTCGCGCCGCAGGCACTGGCCAACTCTCTCTCGCAGGCCGCGCCGCCATCGGTGCCGCCGAGGCGCTCGTTCGACTTAACCGCGACGGTGAGGCGGTTGAACTCCTTGAGGGGGCCCTTACTAGCAGTGATCGTGAAGTGCGCTTCGTAGCGCGCCGCCGACTTGCGGTCCTGTATGTCACAGCCGGCAAGTTGCCCCAGGCGCTGAGCGAATATCAACGCGCCGAGCGCGACGCGCCGAGCGATGCGGCACGCGCAGAGATTGCCGCTCGAATTGGTTGGCTCACGAAAGAGACAGGGGGAAGTAGCCTGCGTTCGCGCCTCGCCTTCTCTCGATCGCGAAGCGGCGAGAGGGAGCGCGTTCTCCCGCTCACCATGGTCGGTGTCACCGCCGTTGTCTCCGTAGCGGCACTCGCCTCAACGGCACTGCTTCAACCGCTCGCGCTGATCAAGATTGACGCGGCAGGTGGAGATCTGCTCACCCTTGAGCCGTGGCGACTCCTTACGGTTGCACTCGTCCATGGGAGTCCGCTGCACATGGTCTTCAACCTTTTCGCCATGGATCTCGGCGCGCGACTCGTGCAGCGACTCTACGGTGCACAGCGACTCCTCCTCTGGTATCTCCTTGGCGTGATCGCCGCATCGCTCGCGAGTGCGATCTGGTCGCCGTTCACGCCATCCGTTGGTGCTTCTGGTGGCGTCTTCGCCCTCTTCGGTGTGGCGCTCGGCGCAGAGTGGGCGCATCGGCCACTCGTTGAGCGCGGCGTTCGCGCAGCGCTCGGTCAGATCGGCGGGCTGATCCTCATCAACCTACTCTTCGGTCTCGGCACGAGCGCTGTGGGTGGTGGCATCGACAACGCGGCGCATATTGGTGGCCTAGTCTTCGGTCTCCTCCTTGGCGTCTTCATTGCGCCAACGCGAGCTGAGTCGATGCGGAGCCGCTGGAGCGGCCTTGCTGCCAGCCAGACGCGAGAGGGTGCTGTGACACTCCTCCTTAGCCTGCTCCTCGTACTGATCTTCGTGAACTGGTTCAGCTTGGCGCAGCTCCGCGTTCAACTGCCGATCTAGTCGTGTTCGCCACGCTCTTGGAGCCTGCCGCCTTCGCAGCAACGTTTGAAGCGCGGCTGGCACTGGTGCAGCGCCTCGGCGGGCCCTACTTCACGAGCGATCCAGAAGAGCTACGTCAGGCACGTGCGGCGGGACTTCAGGGCGCCTACCTCGTTGTTGATCAAGAAGGGCGTGATCTTGTTGCTGCGGTACGTGACGCTGTGGCGATCCAGCCAGAGATCGTTGCGATTCGCACCGATCGCTTGAGCGTCGCGCAACTGCACAACGCGAAGGAGTTCGAAGAGCTCGCCGCGGCACTCGTCGCCGCCGAAGGCGTTCACCGGATGATCGTTGCTGTGGATTCACCAATCGCGCCGCTCAGTGCGGCGGAGTGGGGGAGGCTCCCAGCAGAGAGCCTCGTGATTGATCCGATCGGCGATCCGGACGCATGGCGCGCCGCCGCCACGCTCCCTGGTGATCGTGGCCTCGTGTTGGGACTCGTGCCATCACCGGGCACCGCTGTTGCTGCAGAACCACGCGAAGTGCTCCTCTGGGGGCTGCGCTACGCAGCGTCACTCGGTGGGCGTGGTGGTGCGCGGGTTGGTTTCACCGAGCGTCCGCGGCCACGCTCCGCAGACGGTGAAGGTGGCGCGGTTGAGGCTGCAGCATCTGAGCGGAGCGTTGCTCTACTCGCCGAAATTCTGCGACTGACTGGCGCCAACGAGGCGACGCTACGCGACGAGCTTGATCCGCGTTCATTCAGCCCAGCGGCAGGGCGACTGGAGAAGCGCCGTGGCGGTTGAGCTGCTCGTCCTCCCGATCGGTCCGCTGCGTACTAACGTTGCGCTGATCGGCGACACGGCACGCCGCGAGGCGATCGTGATTGATCCTGCGATCCCATCGCTTGCCGAGCTTGTTGCCCAGTTGGCAACGCGCAACTGGCGACTTGTCCTTGCCCTCTCCACGCATGGACATTGGGATCACACGGGAGAGCTCGCCGCACTTGCTGAACATGTCCGTCCAGTGAAGGCCGAGAACTCGCGATCGGATCGCACCCACTCGACCGACATCGACTAGAAGATCCGCGACCGATGGCGGCGCCGTTCCCCATTCCAGCGGTGATTCCGACGCGCGACCTGCAGGAGGGTGACAAGATCACGGCGGGGGAGATTAACCTGCTCGTGATGCATACACCTGGACACACGGAGGGCTCCATCTCGCTGCACGATCGCGCGGCGGGGATCCTATATAGCGGCGACACACTCTTCCAGGGGGCATGGGGCCGTACTGATCTCTCTGGTGGTGATGATGCGGCGATGATCGCCTCACTTGCACGACTCGCCACACTTGATCCAGCAACGCGCGTGATCCCTGGGCACGGGCACGAGACGCGCATTGGCGATGAGTCCGAATGGATCGCGCGAGTTGTGCAGAGCGGCGCGCTGCGCATGGAGCGGCGATGAGTCACGAAGCGGTTCTCCTGCGTGAGCTGGTGCGCGACGGCGTGATCGGTGGAGCGCTCGCAGCACACGTTGCACTGCTTGCAGATGCTGGCGTGCCACTGGTCGTGGCAGGCAGCGACTCGCGCCTCGCCACGCGCGTTACAGACGCCTTTGCCGCCGCATCTCCTGTCCCTGGAGCTGCGGAGAGTGGTCGCGAGATTGAGATCCAGAGCGGACACCACTTTGAGTGGCTCGCCGATCCAACGGGGATCGGCTGCATGGATCCGCTGGCTGGGAGTGCGCCGCGCAGTCCGCGCAGCAGCCGCCTCCGCATCGCCGGCCTCCTGGGCGACCTTGACCCCGTGATGGCGCGTACAGCACTTCGCGCGTTGAGCCGTGGCTTCCCCGCGCTGATTGAGGCGCGTGGGACGGGACTCGCAGAGCTTCTCGACGCGCTGCGCGCAGACCCACACCGCGTCCCCGAAGATGATCTGCGCCGACTCGGCCTTGTCCTCTGCCTGGACGCAACCAACCTCACCGCGGCACACCTGATGCGTAGCGCTGAGACGGGGGATCGTCGCCCGCCGGCACTTCTCGCCGTATGGGACGCAGCGCGTGCCGTATGGGACGACTTCGCCTGGGCCGCTGTGCCAGAGCTCGCCGAGCGTTGCGGAGTCTCGCAGGCGGCATACGAAGTGCGGCATGCGGAGCGACTTCAGATCCTTGAAGCGGGCGAACTTCAGTGATGGTGAGCGCAGCGAGGCGGCGCGCTATCATTTCTTCATGAGTAGATCCGCATGAGCCACGTTGCCACCTCGCCTGCAGATCTACTGCAGGCGCTGAACGGGTCGCTCCACGTTGCCGCTGACGGCTCACTGACGGTGGTCAACGCTGATCTCTTGCGCACGAGTGGGGCAGCGATCATCGCGTGGAGCGCCGCCTTCTCACCAGATGAGGCGACGGTGAAGAGTGCGCAGTGGCTCGCACGTGCCGCAGCCACCGCGAGCGGAGTCTATAGCGCGAGCATCGCACCGCTCTACGCCGCGCGGGCAGCGGGGGCGTACGAGGGGCTGAGCGTTCCGGCGATCAACCTCCGCGCACAGGTCTTCGACATGGCGCGCACTGCGCTTGAGTGCGCCGCAAAGATGAACGGTGCGGCGCTGATCTTTGAGCTCGCCCGCTCGGAGCAGACCTACACCTTCCAGCGTCCGGTCGACTATGCCACGAGCATTTACGCCGCCGCGATCGCCGCCGGCTGGCGCGGCCCGCTCTTCATTCAGGGCGATCACTACCAGTTCGTTGCGAAGAAGTACGCCGCCGATCCTGAAGCGGTCGCCGCAGAGATCGCGCGCGCCTGCAGGCTCGCCGTTGATGCTGGATACCGCAACATCGACATTGATGCCTCCACTCTCGTTGACCTCACGCAGGCAACGGTTGCTGAGGAGCAGCGCGTCAACGTGGAGCGGAGCGCTGAGGCGGCGGCACTGATTCGCTCCATTGAGCCGAGCGGCGTGGAGATCAGCATCGGTGGGGAGATCGGCGAAGTTGGGACAAACAACTCCACCGTTGAGGAGCTTGCTGCTTACTTAGATGGTTTTGACGCCGAGCTTGCGCGGCTGCGACCCGGCGCGCGCGGCTTGAGCAAGGTCTCCGTGCAGACGGGGACGAGCCACGGTGGCGTGCCACTTCCGGGTGGCGGCGTTGCTGAGGTTGCACTCGACTTCGGCGTCCTTGAGCGACTCGGGAGGCTGGCGCGCGAGCGCGGCCTCGCCGGCGCGGTGCAGCACGGCGCCTCCACGCTTCCAGAAGATCTCTTCCACCGATTCCCAGAGGTCGGCACCGCTGAAGTGCATCTCGCCACCGGATTCCAGAACACGCTCTACGACCACCCATCCTTCCCAGCGGAGCTGCGCAGTGAGATCTCGGCATGGCTGCACGCCAACGCCGCCGATGAGGCGAAGCCTGGTGACAGTGAAGAGCAGTTCATCTATCGCACGCGGAAGAAGGCGCTCGGGCCCTTTAAGCGCCAGCTCTGGGATCTCTCCGGGAAGGGCGAGATCCTTGAGACACAGCGAAATCGATTTACGTCGCTCTTCACGCAGCTTGGTGTTGCTGGGACGCGCGACCTTGTGGGGAAGTGGGTTCCTGAACTTTCTGATCCGCTCCCTGCGGCGCCGAGCGAGCTGGTCAGCGCCGCGCGCTAGACACTCGCTTAGCTGCGCTTCACTCCAGCTGCGTCGAGCGACTCCTCAAGGATCTTCAGCGCCAGATCAACCTCTTCCGCCGTGGTCACAAGTGGCGGGATGATGCGAATCACCTGGGCGTAGGCTCCGGCGGAGAGGAGGAGCATCTTCCGCTTATTCGCTTCAGCAATGACGCGCTTCACCGCGTCTGGATCTGGGGCCCGCCCGTCGCCTTCACCCGGCTTGACGAACTCAAGGGCGAGCATCAGGCCGAGGCCGCGCACATCGCCAATCGCGCTACGTCCCGCCGCGATCTTTTTTAGCCCAGCGAGCATCTGCGTCCCGCGCAACGCGGCATTCTCAACGAGCTTCTCATCTTCAATCACATCAAGGGTGGCGAGTGCGGCGGCGCAGGCGACCACGTTGCCACCGTACGTTCCGCCGTGTGTCCCTGGCGCCCAGCTCTCAAGGAGCTCCTTGCGCGCGATGATGCCGGAGAGTGGCAGCCCTGAGGCGATCCCCTTTGCCATCACCAGGATGTCTGGCTCAACGTTCTGGTGTTGCACTGCGAACATCTTGCCGGTGCGGCCGAATCCGGTCTGCACTTCGTCGGCGATGAGCAGGATGCCGAGTTCGCGCGTCAGTTCACGGAGGCGCGGGAGGAAGCCCGCTGGCGGCACAACGTAGCCACCCTCACCGAGTACTGGTTCAACAACAACGGCGGCAACATCCTCTGCGCTCGCGAGTGTGTGCAGGGTGAGATCCCACTCCTCCTCCCAGCGGCAGCTGCATCCGGCGCAGGAGCCGCCACTTCCTGGTTTGCTCGCGTCGCGCGCCGCAACTGGTGCGCGGTAGCAGGAGGGGAATGCGGTGCTGTAGACAGATCCTGGGAGCGGCTCAAAGTGGCCGCGGTAGACGTTCTTTGCGGTAGTCATCGCCATGGTCTGCGCGGTGCGGCCGTGATATCCGCCGCGGAAGACAAGGATCACGCGGCGCTTCGTTGCGCGGCGCGCCAACTTCACCGCCGCCTCAATCGCCTCACTCCCAGAGTTGGAGAGGAAGACGCCCCACGGTCCACCTGGGAGCACGTTGCTGAGACGTTCGTGGAGTCGCAGTCCTGGCTCGTGGTAGACGATGTTCTGCTGGCCGTGAATCAGCTTCGTCGCCTGTTCGGCGATCGCCGCCGCGATCTTCGGGTGCGCGTGACCAGTGTTCACCACGCCGATCCCTGAGGTGTAGTCGAGCCAGCGATCGCCGCTGCGGTCGATCAGCCAGGAGCCTTCGCCGCGCTCAACATCAATGTTGCCAGCACGACCCCAGACCGTCGGGATGACCTCGTGCCCGGGGACTGGACCACCCTTGTCGCTCATGGCTTCAGATTAGCGCGGCGGCGCTGGAGGAGGGCGCCGATCGCTACGAGTGAGACCGTCACCACGAAGAAGAGGGTGGCAAACGCGTTCACCTGCGGCGGGATCCCCTTCTGGACTTTCAAATAGATGTAGACGGGGAAGGTCTGCACCTGTCCAGCGTTGAAGCGCGTGATCACAAAGTCGTCCAGGGAGAGGCCAAAGGCCAAGACCGCACTCGCCGCAATCCCAGGCAGGATCAGTGGGAAGGTGACGCGCCAGAAGGTTTGCCATGGGGTTGCGCCAAGGTCGGCGGCCGCCTCTTCAAGGCGCATATCAAATCCAGCGAGACGAGCCTTCATTGTGACCACCACATAGCTGACATTGAACATCACGTGCGCAAGGATCAGCGTCAGTTCGCCGAGCGGAATCTGCAGGGTGACGAAGAGGGTGAGGAGCGAGGCGCCGAGAACGATCTCAGGGGTGGCGAGGGGGAGGAAGATGAAGAGGTCGATTCCCTTCCGAAACTTGAACTGATAGCGCACGAGCGCCATCGCCATCAGCGTGCCGATCGTGGTTGCAATGATGGTGGAGACGAGTGCGATGCGTAGCGAGATGCCGACCGCGCTGACCAGCGTTGGATCGCGGAAGAGGGTGAGCCAGTTATCGAAGGTAAACGAGGCCCACGAGTAGTTGGAGCGGCCGATCGGATCGTTGAAGCTAAAGAGGGCGACCGTCAGGATCGGGAGGAGCAGATAGAAGAGGGCGAGTGATGCGTAGATGGTGAGGAATCTTGAGGCCGCAACCGCTGCGATCTTACGGATGATGCTCATCAGATCGCCTTTGAGGTGAGTTCGTCGGTGCCGAGGAGTCGGCCATAGAGCGCAACGCCAGCGAGGATCAGCACCATCAGCATGAAGCTGAGCGCCGCCGCGGTTGGGTAGTCCCGATCAACAAGGAACTGGCGTTGGATGACGTTGCCAACCATCGTGGTGCTTGGGTTGCCGAGCAGTTCGGCGTTGATGAAGTCGCCAATCGCAGGGATGAAGGTGAGGAGTGAGCCGGCGAAGATGCCGGGCATAGCGAGCGGGAGGGTGACGCGACGGAAGGCGCCCCAGCTGCTCGCATAGAGATCTTGTGCCGCCTCTAGGAGCCTCCGGTCGATCTTCTCAAGGGAGACGTAGATGGGGAGGATCATGAACGGCACGAAGTTGTAGGCGATCCCTGCGATCACCGCGAACGGCGTATCAAGGAAGCGCGCCCCAGGATCCACCAGTCCGGCCGCCTTCAGCGGTCCAAGGATGATTGAATCGTCACCCAGGATGGTGCGCCATCCGATCGTGCGCAGCAGGTACGAGGTGAAGAATGGTGCAACAACGAGGAAGAGGAGCGCGCTGCGGGCGCGGCCCGCCTTGAAGGCGATGAAATAGGCGAGTGGGAATGCGATTGCGAAGCAGATCAGCGTTGCCACAAACCCGTACTGGATTGAGCGCGCGTACTGCTGCTGATACTTACTCAGCGCGTCCGTATAGTTCGTCCAATTCGAGAAGCTAAAGCTGAACCCACTCTCAAGCGTCCCGCTCCAGAAGCTGCTCGCAAACATTTGGATGTTTGGGGCAAGGTAGAACGAGACAAGCCAGGTCAGACCTGGGAGGAGCAGAAGGAGCGGGACGAGCGCCGGATGGCGCCGAATCAAACCCATCGACTCGTCTCAGTCGGTGAGGCGATCAGCCGCCGACGCCTTCAACGATCCCGCTGAACTGCTCGTCAAAGTAGGCCTGGTCTTCCGCGCTCACATCGCCCCAGACCTTCAGGCGCGACTTGGTTGCCGCGTCTGGGAAGATCAGTGGGTTCGTTGCCAGCGCAGGATCGATCTTGGCGATCTCCTCCGCAGCACCCTTCACAGGGCAGATGTACTGGACGTAGGCCTCAACGATCGCCGCGATTTCAGGGCGGTAGTAGAAGTCGATCCAGAGCTCAGCGGTGTACTTGTTCTTCGCCCCCTTTGGGATCAGCATGTTGTCCGTGGCGTACATGCCGCCTTCATCTGGGACAACGAAGTCGAGCTCTGGCTTATCCAGCTTGATGATGCCCACGTCGCCGGACCAGGCGATCGCCGCGTAGGCAGAGTCGCTGATGAGCAGCTCTGTGTAGCCCTGGCTCGCAAGCTTCCGAACCTGACCTGAGTTGATCTCCCCCTGAAGGGTTGCGATCGCAGCGTCAAAGGTTGGACGAGTTGGAACGGATGGATCCGCGCCGTTGCCGAGCATCACGAGGCCAACGGTGTCGCGCAGCTCCGTGAGCAGTACGACCTTCCCCTTCAGTTTCGGATCCCAGAGTCCTGAGAACTTCGTGAATGGGGTTGTCTTCTTGGTGTTGATGCCGAGGCCGGTCATCAGTGACTGCCACGGTGCAAGGTAGTCGTTGCTTGAATCTGCAGCGCGCCCCTTGAACTCGTCAGCGAGGTTCGCCACAAAGTTCGGCATGTTCGACTTGTCGAACTTCTCCGCCCAGCCAAGGTCAACGATCTTTTTCGCCATCCACGTTGTTGGCGTCACGATGTCCCAGCCGGTGTCCTGGCCCGCCTCAAGCGGCGCCTTGATCGTGCCGAAGAACTCGTCGTTATCCA
>CALMIH010000103.1 GCA_937864085.1 uncultured Chloroflexota bacterium | reverse complement strand
TTGCGATACCTTCGGCACGGGCGTTCCGGGCTTCTCCAAGCTCGCCAAGGGCGGCCCGGAAGACGATTGAATCCAAGGGACGACTGACCGATGACCGTCGCCGATACGCCGGAGCCGCCGTACTGGGCGGTGATCTTCACTTCATTGCGCACTGAGAGCGATGACGGCTACGGTCCCATGTCCGAGGCCATGGAAGCCCTGGCGCGCCGCCAGCCCGGGTTTCTCGGCGTCGAAAGCGCCCGCGAGGGGCTGGGAATCACCGTCTCCTACTGGTCCGACCTCGACTCGATCGCCGCCTGGAAGGCCGACCTTCGTCACCTGGCCGCCCAGGAGAAAGGCCGCGCGACCTGGTACAGCCGCTACAAGACGCGCATCGCCCGGGTGGAAAAGGACTACGGCTTCGAGCGTTAGTTCGCGAGCCCGAGCAGGTTCGCCACGAGCACCAGTACGTTCAGCGCCCCCAAGACTCCAACCGCACCCCAGCCGACGAAGCGGAGCCATCGCGGGCTCGCATGCTCGCCGAGGAGCGCCTTGCTGCTGGCGAGGCTGACGATGAAGGCGAGCACGATGGGGAGGAAGAGACCCTGCAGGTACTGGCTCCCCACGATCGCGCCGATCGGGTCGAGGCCGGGGATCATCACCACGCCAGCACCAACCACCAAGATGGCGGTGAAGATGCCGTAGAAGATCGGCGCCTCGTGCAGCTTGCGATCAACGCCCGACTCAAAGCCGAACGCTTCGCTCAGTGCGAAGGCGGTGGTGAGCGGCATGATCGCCATCGCCAAGAGGCTTGCACCAAAGAGTCCAGCGCCGAAGAGGATGGTGGCGAAGGATCCGGCGAGCGGCTCGAGCGCCGTTGCCGCCTCAGCGGCAGAGCCGATCGCCTTCCCAGTTCCAGCGAGTGCGACCGCCGTGGCAATCACAATGCAGACCGCGATGAAGTTAGTCCAGATCGAACCGAGGATCGCATCGGCGCGCGCCGCACCAAGCTCTTCTACGCCGATCTCCTTCTCCGCAACCGCCGACTGCAGGTAGAACTGCATGTATGGAGTGACGGTGGTACCAACCACGGCGATGAGGAGGAGCGCCTCTGCGCCGGAGATGCCGCCGAGATCTGGTGAGGTGAGTGACGAAGCAACCTCTGCCCAGTTTGGATTTGATAGCAGTGCGGCGGCGATGTAGGCCAAGAAGACGGCGGTGAGAGAAAGGAAGATGCGCTCCACGCTGCGATACGACCCCATCACCACCAGCAGCCAGACGGCGAGTGCGGCGAGCGGCGCCGTCACAAGGATCGGCACACCGAAGATTGCGAGTGCCGACGATGCGCCAGCAACATTTGCGACGGTGTTGGCAAGGTTGGCGATGAGGAGCACGACCATGGCGAAGAGGGTCCAGCGCACACCGAAACGCTCGCGGATCAGGTCGGTGAGCCCCTGTCCTGTCACCACACCGAGGCGGGCGACCGACTCTTGGACGAGCGCCAGCAGAAGCGCCGTGAACGGGAGGATCCAGAGGAAGCGGAGCCCAGTCGACGATCCGAGTGTGGCGTAGGTGGTGATGCCGCCCGCATCATTCCCTGCAACGCCGGCGATCAGCCCCGGCCCAACCACGGCGAGGAAGGCGAGCGGTCCGCGTCGGCCGCGGAAGGTTTCACGAAGGCGCAAGAACGGGAGTGCCCCGATTGAGGCGAAGCGTCGCGGCGCACCGCGTCCCAGTTCAAGCGGTGCAACGCTGCGACGATCAGCCATTGTTCTTGTTGCGAGGCGCTGACTTCGCCTTCCGCTTAGCGGCAACGGCGGCGATGCTCCCTGCGCGTAATCGGCGTGGCATCTCGCGGCGCCACTCCTCTGGGAGGACATCCCAGAGTGCGTCGGATGCGGTGACAACACCCATGAGGCGTCGCTTCTCATCTACTACTGGCACGGCAACAAGGCCGTAGCGCGTGACGACGCGCGCCACCTCTTCGGCGTGCGCGAGCAGCTCCACCGCAACCGGCTCGTCTTCCATCAGGTCGATTACCTTGGCGCTTGGGCTGGCAAGGATCAGGTCGCGCAGCGTCACCTCGCCAAGCAGATGGCGCTTTGCATCCACCACGTAGACGGCAAAGGCAACGTCGGCATCTGGTTGTAGGCGGCGAATGGAGGCGAGCGCCTGCGACACGGTTGCGGTTGGTCGTAGCGCAACATGTTCGGTGGTCATGATGCCGCCGGCGCTCATCTCTGGATGCGCGAGCAGCTCCTTCACATCTTCGCGCTCCTCCTTTGCCATCAGGCGCAAGATCGCGCTGCGGCTCATCGGCGAAAGATCGGCAACGGCGTCCGCCGCTTCGTCTGGACTCATCTCTTCAAGGAGATCGGCGGCGCGCTCGGGCTCAAGGTCTTCAAGGAGATCGGTGCGCGTCTCTGGCTCCAACTCTTCCAGCGCTTCGGCGGCAACCTCTTCGTCGAGCGAGTTGAAGATGTCGGCGCGGTCGCGCGGCGTCAGCTGGTCAATGATCGTGGCGAGGTCGGCCGGATGCAGCTCAGAGAGGCCGGCGTGCGGCACCTTCAGGCGCATGCTCGCAATCGTGGAGCCGAGCGGATCCACATCCTCCCAGTCGATGTATGAGGCGACGCGCGAGCGGCCGCCGGAGAGTCGTTCGATCCAGTTGTCTGGGAGGCCGAGTCGGCGCAGGAGCCCCGCCGCGCCAACGTCTACGGCAACGAGGCGCATCGCCCCCTCAACGAAGTCGAGCAGCACGTCGTTGGCGCGCACCACCTTGCGCCCATCAATGTCAACGATCTGCTTATCTAGCAGGTCGCCCTTCAGGAGGATCTCGTCCTTCCGCTTGCGGAAGCCGGTGATGTCGATGCGCTCCGTTGCAAGGCGCGCGCCGCTCATATCGAGTCGCTGCACGGAGCTCCATGGGAGGTAGATGCGTCGTCGGCCAGTGCGTACGACAAGGCCGGTCACCGGTGGATGGCTCGTCCCGACCGCAACGATCAGGTCGTCAATCGAACCGATCGCGTCGGGGCTCCTGTCGCGCACGGGTCGTCCAATAAGTCGCGAGAGATGGAGCATCGTGCCCTCCGATGCTTGGTCCCGCCAAAGTCAGCAGGTTCGCCTGCAGTCTACGCGGGGCAGCCCTCGGCGCGCTACCCTGCCATGAGAACGGAGGGATAGATGAGCAGTCGACGCGGCGTACGACGCCTCACGGTGCAACAGCTTGCCGCCTTCGCCGATACAACGGCGGAGTTTGGCGAGACGGAACTCACCCGGCCGTGGGCTGAGACCCTCATCGCCGTTGGCGTTGCCGCTGTGATTGCCCACTTCAGTGAAGGGGGAGCCACCGTCCTCGCTGGCGCCGCCGCCGCCGCCCTCGCCGTTGTTGGTGTCAATGCGGTGCGCCGAACCGATGACAGCGATCTTCAGCCTGGCTCAGAGATCGTCCTCGCCGGACTTGTGGGCCTTGCAACGGCGGGCCTGGCGCGCATTGTCCCTACAGGGGTTGGCCTGATCCTGGTTATCGTGATCGGCGCGCTCCTCTTGCGCGCGGTGGTGATCTGGGAGTTGCGCCTGCGCAGCCTGCCGAGCGGGGCAACGCGACGCGACCGCGTTGGCGCCCTCGCCGTCTCCACGCTGATCCTCTTCGCCGCCTCCATCGGTGTGGCGGCGCTCGTCCCCGGAATCATCAGCGTCCCTGGCACGCCATCTGCGCGACCCGATGCTGTGGGGCCGTTCGCCGTCGCTGCAACGGGGATTGGGAGTGCGATCGCCGCAGGGCTCCTTGCGGCGCGCATGGCGAGCCTGCGACGTGAGCGAACGAGCGGCATCGTGCGTGACGCACTCGGCGCAGCGCTGATCAACGGCCTCGCCTCTGTCGCATTTGCCGCGTTTGGCGCAGCACGACTCGCTGGCCCCGCCGGCCTCGCCGTCCTCTTCTATGCCCGTGAGCTCTGGGCCGCCGCCCCAGAAGGGGAGCGCAGCGACCCTCGCCTCCTCCTCGAGATCGCCGCTCTCGTGATCGCAACCGCCGCAGCGGTGCTCTGGATTGGGGTCTCCCTCTAGCGATCGGCTATCCTTCCCGAACGGCGCAGCGCCCGAATCCACAGCGCGCCCTTAATGAAGGAGGAGAACGTGACCCTCGCCAACGAGAGCCCCACCCAGAAGCCAGGGCGCGCAGCGCGCGACCATGCTGACGTTGCACTGAAGGCTGCCGCCGAAGGGCGTTGGCAGGAGGCCGCCGACGCGAATCGCGCCGTGCTCGCCTTCGCCGCAGAGATCAAGGTGGAGGAGCGCATTGAGGCGCAGAATCGTTTGGCGAAGTGCCTCTGGGAGTTGGGCGATCTCGCCGGCTCCAAGAAGGAGTACCAGGTCACACTGACGCTCGACCCGCTCAACCGAATTGCCGAGCGCAACCTTGAGCGACTGAAGGGCTTGATCAAGCAGGTTGGCAAGAAGACCACGCCGAGCTCCGAAGGGGCAACGACGCCAGCCGGCATCTTCATTCAAGAGGCGGGGACCACTGGGTTCGCCCACCTCACCAACGTTGCCGATGTTGCAACCCTCGCGCAGGTGAACCCTGGCGATGCGGTGGAGCTGCTCACCCTCAGCAATCGGCTGATCGCTAAGGCGAACGGGGTCGAGATCGGTCGCGTTGAGCCGCGCATTGCTGCGCGACTGTTGAAGTTGATCGCCGACGGCAATGTCTATAGCGCGGGGATCACCTCCATCAGCGGTGGCGACATCCGCATCATCATTCGCGAAGAGCACGTGAGCGCCGGCAATGTTGGCAAGGCCTCCTTCCCAACCGCCACGCGCACCAGTGACGAGCGCCCATACACGAAGGGCTCCTTCTTCCGTGAGGACGAAGGCTTCAGCGATGATGATGACGACGACACCTACGAAGACGATGCGCCGGTGGCGGATCGCGTCACCGCCGAGCCACCAGAGAAGACGGCGGACGACGCATTCCTTCCTGAGAGCGAAGAGGCCGGATCCTCCGAAGAGTAAGAGCACCCGCGAACCGCTGGATCTGGTGAGGGGCGCGTGGTAGAGCATCTCCGTGACGCGCGGATGGCGCGCACTGTTGCCGCGGTTGCACGCGACGGCGCACTACTTCTTGATCTCAACGCCGACGAAGCATCACTCGCTGCCGCTGGTGCGCGCCAAGGATGCCGCAGTGTGGTTCATTCGGCGGATCAACTCGCTGAGTGGGAGATCACGGTGGCACTCAGGCCGCCGAGCGTCCGCAGCTTTGAGCTCGCCGTTGCACAACTTCTTGAAGAGATCGGCACAGATCTTGATGCTGGGTGGCGCGGCAGTTGCACCGCCTGTGGCCAGCCGCTCCGCATCGCCGCCTGGCGCTGGGAGGAGACCTCCGCCGATACCGATCCGAATCGCCGCCCCACGGCGCGGCGAGCCACCTGCGCCGCGTGCAAGGGGCTCGGCAAGCGCGGTGACGCCTCAGCGATGCGGCCGGGTGAGGCGGCGACGCAGGTTGCCCTCAGCGGCGAACTTCGCAGCGAGCTACTGACACTGCTCGGTCCCGATGCGTTGGCGCGCTGGACGCCGCGACAGCTCCAGGTGTTCGTTGCGCTGCAGCGCGGACTCGCTCGCTCTACCGAAGTGGCAACCTCACTCACGGCACTTCGAGTGGCGGTGACACAGGCGGCACTTCGTAGCGCTCGACCAGATCCAGCGCTGAACCCAGGCGTGAGCGCGAGACCGTGGTGGGAGATCGCGCCGTGGCAGGCGCTCGCCGAAGCGGTTGATGATCAGCGACGCCAACTCCTGCTCGCGGAGGAGCTGCCACGGGACCTGACGCTGAGTAGCGATCTGGTCAACCTCGGCTATCCGGGGCGACCGGTGATCGCGTCGCGTGCCTCCGCCGCGGCACGCAGTGCGCTGATCTCACTCGGCACAACGAGTGGTATGCGCGCCGTACTCGTACGACTGCGACTCGGCGATAGCGCCCCCTCTCGCATCTTCCGACAACGGGCAACGCTCTTTGCCGGCGGCGTAGATCTTGTGGCAGATGCAGCGACGAGTGCAGATCCAGAGAGCCCAACCGCTGTTGCTGCGGCCATCGCGCGACTCCTCGTTGCACTCGACCCGCTGATTAAAGACGGCTCACTCTTCGTTGTTGAAGTTCCAGAGCTGCTGTCGTCGCTTGCAGGTTGCCTCACCGCGGCGAGTATGGCGAGCGGAAGGGTGAGTGACATTGAACGATTTACACGCGAAGATGGCGTGAGCAGTTTCTCCATCACCATCACCACACCGCCAACACGCAGCCGTTCAGCCGGCGCACCGCGGAGTGGCGAGAGCGGTCCACTGCGCGGTGATGCACTGCAGCGCGTCCTTGCCGATCTCGTGGTGGCGAGAGGCGAGCCGTGCACGCCAGCGCAACTCCTCACGCTCTACGCGCTGCACCGCTCATCGGGGGCTGGCCTGCTCGAGAGCCCCGATCTACTTGAAGAGTTCAACGAGATCCTCACGCTGCGCGATCAACTGCGCCCCCTCGGCTCTGCCGACCGACTAGTGCAGTGCGCCGACAACCGCATCTTTGTTGACGGGCGCACGGAGCGAGAGCGGCTTGGCGCCGCTGGCGCGGATGCGGACGATGCGGCGATCGCCGCCGCAGCCGCCGCAGGTCGCGCCGCAGGGAGTGTCCCGGAGAGGGACCGCCTCCTCACCGACGCTCTTCGCGAGGCGTACTTCGTTGAGGGCGAGGAGGGGAGCGCGCCGCGCTGGCCCGCTACTAACCACGGTGCCGATCGCAGCGTTGATCGCGCGTCGCAGATTGCGCTGCTGCTCGCGGTAGGTGCAGCGATGGGACTCCACACTGCGGTCGCCCCTGCACTTGCAGCGATTGAGGTGGATGGCCTGCCGCTCGGACGGCGTGTTGCACGCGATCCGATCGACTCATCACCGCCACTACGTCATCGGTCCGACCGCGTCGCGTTTGATCAGATTGACGCGCTCCTCTTCCGTCGCGGCAGGAGCGTGATCATGTGTGAAGTTGCGTTGGGACCGCTTCCACTTGCGACACTCCTCCTCGCGCGCCACAGTAAGGTTCCGAACGATCGTGAGGTGGTGCGACTCTTGGTCACCGAGCGCGCATTACTTCCACTGGTGAAGTTGCGCCTTGCGCGCGATGAGCGGCTCGCCGCGGCGTGGGAGGAGCAGAACTGGCACGTGCTCGCAGCAGATCAGTTGGCGCTCCTTGCACGACTCCCTTCCCCGCGCCTCGCCGATCTTGAGGGCTACTTGGGGGATGCCCCGCCTGAGCGCGGGCTCGGTGCGCAGCTCGACCTCGCCTCGGCGGGCTGGAGCGACGCCCCCCAAGGTTCCACCGACCCCGTATCCTGACGCTACGACGATCCACGAACGGGTCGCAGTAGCCCCGGTACCCCCGGAAGGAGCCCACGTGTCCAAGCCACTCTCCGCCAACGACCAGGCTGTTCAGAAGCTCGCCGATGAGCTCTGGAAGGAGATGCTCGCCGCCTCGCCACTCTGGGGGACCTTCCTCGGCATTGAGGTGAACGACGGCGCGCTCGATGACAACTCCGACGCGGCGCGCCTGCGCGACCGCGCCATGTGGGAGAAGTATGGCAAGGCGGCCGCTGCGATCGGCGACGATGGACTCGACATTGAGTGGAAGATCACACGCGACCTGATGCGCGTTGGCGCGGAGATCGCCATTGAGAAGGACGATCACCGCATGGACCTGCTCTCATCCGTTGACCATATGGATGGCGTGCAGACGCTGCTTCCGCAGATCGCCACTTTCCAGGACGCGAAGACGCCAGAGAAGTTTGCAAAACTGGTCAGCCGCCTGAAGGCATTCCCAAAGTTCATGGACGGCTATATCGAACGCGTGACGGAGGCGGAGAAGCGCGGCCTTGTCGCCTCGAAGATCTCCACAGAGCGTCTCATTGCGCAGCTTGATGGGCTGATGGCGATCCCAGCGGCGCAGTCGCCGATCGTCACCGCCGCGAACGTTGCGGGCGACGCTGAGCGCGCCGAACTGGCCAAGATCGTTGCCGAGTATGTGGACCCGCAGATCAAGCGCTACTACGATGCGGTCTCTGGCAGCTATCGCACCAAGGCGCGCGAAGTGCCAGGGCTCTGCTCCGCGCCGAACGGCGCCGAACTCTACAAGGTGGCGATCCGCAGTTGGACGGGGCTCACCCTTGATCCGAAGGAGCTGCACGAGATCGGCCTGCAGGAGTGGGCTGACATTCAGGAAGAGATGAAGGTCATCTCCACCAAGCTCGGCCACGGCGGCTCGATTGAGAAGCTGCGCGATGCGGCGGAGTCAGATCCAACGAACGTTGCCGTCTCGAAGGAGGCGCTCATCGTACGTATCAAGGAAGACATTGATCGTGGCTACGCGGCGGCGGGGAAGGTCTTCGGACGATTCCCTAAGGCCGGCTGTGACGTCAAGGCGGTTGAGGACTTCAAGGAGAAGGATGCACCTGCGGCGTACTACTTCAGCCCAGCGGCTGACGGTTCGCGCCCAGGGACGTACTACGTGAACGGCTACGACCTGCCGTCGCGCTTCTTGCATGCACTTGCGCCAACCACGTATCACGAAGCGATCCCGGGCCACCACTTCCAGATCGCACTGGAGATGGAGCTCGAGTTCCTCCCTGATCTGCGCAAGCACGCCTCGCACCTTGCGGGGAACGCCTACGTTGAAGGGTGGGGCCTCTACTCCGAGCGACTCGCCGATGAGCTCGGTCTCTATCGCAGCGAGATGGAACGCTTCGGCATGTTGCAGGGTCAGGCGCACCGCGCCGCACGACTCGTTGTTGATACGGGCATCCATGCATTCGGCTGGACGCGCGACAAGGGCGTGGAGTTCATGGAGTCGGTCGGCCTGCCGCGCACAGATGCGGAGATCGAAACCGATCGCTACATCGCCTGGCCAGCACAGGCGCTCTGCTACAAGGTGGGGCAGCGAGCAATTCAGCGCACGCGCAAGGCGATTGAGCAGCGCGACGGCGCGAAGTTCGACATCAAGTCGTTCCACGATCACGCCATTGGGCACGGCCAGATTCCGCTTCCGGTCTTTGAGGCCGAGATGCCGAACTGGGTCAAGCCGACAGCGTGAGCAGGCGGGGCGGTGCCGCAGGCGCACTGCGCGGTGCCTCCCAGCGCACGATCGGGATCCTCGCCGCAATCGGTGCGGCGATGGCTTGGGGGCTCGGCGCAACCACGTCGGACTACGTCCTCTCTTCGGGGATGGGGAACGATACGTTCCTCGTCCTTGAACTGAGCGTCGGATTCGTCGTGCTGATGGTGATCGGCGCGCTGCGCGGCGAGCTGGCCGGGCTGCCCGAGCGGGTGGCGGCGCGGCTGAGCTGGGCGGACGACTGGCGCAAGGCCGGACCGTATAGCGGCGCCCTGATCGAGGGCGATGCGGGGAAACTGACCACCGCGCTGACCGAGATCGCAACACTCCCTGGTCCGATCGTCCTGGCCCAGGCCGGGACGCCGCGGCTCGACTGGCTGGTCGAGGAAGTTTCGACCTCAGTCAACACCACGGCGGCCGGGGGCAATGCCAGCCTGATGGCGGTGGCCTAGCCGTTGGGTAGGATCAGGTATTTCTCGCCCGTGGCGCGGCGGCTATAGGCGGCGATGGTCGCGGGCTCGACCGCCTGATCGAGGGTGATGCAGCTGGTGTAGTGGCTGGCGAAGGTCGTGCGGATTTCCGCCGCGACCCTGGCCCGCATCCGGCCGATTTCCTCGGCGCCGGCGGCCATCAGATAAGGGGTGAGCAGCCAGCCACCGACGCCCCAGCGCATGCCGAAGCCGCGGCTGATCTCGGTCGGCGCCATGTTGAGGCCCCCATAGATATAGACCTGCTTCATCGTGGAGGAGCCATAGGGGCCGTTGGCGGGGTTGGTGCGGACCGCGGCTGCCTCCATCGCATTGAGGATCTGTCCGGCGAGCTTGCCGCCGCCAATTGCGTCGAAGGCGAGGAAGGCCTGAGTTTCGGCGATCGCCTCGATCAGCTGGGGCATGAAATCGGGGGCGCTGCTGTCGACGATATGTGTAGCGCCAAGGTCGCGGAGCAGGTCCGCCTGGGCCTGGCTGCGCACGATGTTGACCAGCGGCACGCCTTCGCTCCGGGTCAGCTTGACCAGCATCTGGCCGAGGTTCGAGGCGGCAGCAGTATGGACGAGGCCGGTGAAGCCATCGCGCCGCATCGTCCCGACCATGCCGAGCGCGGTCATCGGATTGACGAAGGACGACGCGGCTTCCTCCGCGCCGATACCCTCGGGGAGGGCGAGGCACTCACGGGCGCGGAGCAGGCGGTATTGGACGTAGAAGGCGCCGCCGGCTGCCGCGACGGTCTTGCCGATCAGCGCTTCTAGCTTCGGGTCGTCATAAGAGCCGCCATAAGCGGCGAGGATGCGCTGGTGCTCGCGCTGGGTGGCGGGCTGCATCTCAGTTTGCTTGGGCGCTTCGGGCAGAAAAATCTGCCGCTCATCCGGGGATGTGGTGGCTGT
>CALMIH010000102.1 GCA_937864085.1 uncultured Chloroflexota bacterium | reverse complement strand
CCACTCCAGGCGGTTGCATTCACGGCGGGTGCCGCTGGCGCGAGCCTCTCCTGGCAGTTGCTCCTCGGTGCGATCGGTGCCGCCGCCGGTCGACTCCTCCCAGAACGCGCGGTCGCCGCCACGCGACTCGTTGGCCAACTGCTGATCATCACCTTCGGCACACGTATCGCACTCGGCGCACTGGGGATCGTTAGCTAGCGCGCGACTCCGCGGCGCGAAACTCCGTAAGGAGTGCGGCAAGTTCGGTCGCGTCGCGCGCAACACGCGTCGGCAGCTGCGCGCCAACAAGGCTATCAGCGCTAGCGGTCACTCCGGTCAACATCAAGATGGATCGCACCCCAGCGGCATGAGCCGACGCGATATCTGTTGCTGGTGAATCGCCAATCATCAGCGTCTCGTCTGCACCAACGCTAGCGCGCTGCATTGCGAACAGCAGAAGTTCTGGCGCCGGCTTCCCTACCACCTGCGCCGTTACGCCAGTCGCCGCTTCGAGCGCAGCAACTGCGGCGCCAGTACCGGGGATCAGCGCTGTTGGATCCGGGTAGGTGGCGTCGCGATTCGGTGCGATCAACTGCGCGCCAGCGCGGACTGCGGCGGTGGCGAGCTCAAGATCGCGCGGCGTGCTCTCACGGTTCAGGCCAACGGTCACTCCTTGTGGCGCCCAGGCGGCGAGCGCTGGGAGGTCGGCAACCTCACTAGGGAGCCGCGCCTCAAGGCCTGCCGCGCGCAGTTCGGCGGCGAGCCCCCCACTCCCGTGGCCCAGGATCCGCGTCAGGCCGGCGGCGTGAAAACGCGCCGCAACCAGGCTCACCGCGGTCAGCAGCCCCTCGTCGCTGAAGGGTGCGCCACATGATTCGATCCGCGCGCGATACTCAGCACGACGGAGGAAGCTGTTGTTGGTGATGTACACGATCTGATCGCCAGCAGCGTGTCGCTCGGTCAGCAGGGGTCCAACCCCTGGGACAGGGTCGGCACCTCGATAGAGCACACCGTCAAGGTCAACACAGAGGAGCATGGTGCGATGGTAGATCAGGAGTGGAAGCTGCTCGGGCGAGCCGAGCGCGTCTTAGTTGATGGGAACAACCTTGTCGGCGGTTGGGACGAGGTCCGCCTGCGCGCCTATGAGACGGCGATCCACCGCTCACTCCCCGCCACCGCCAAGCTTGAAGTCTTCCGCGACGGCGGCGGTCGCTCCGCCGATGACCGCATCATTGAGGCGGTGGGGAGGCCAGATCCGAGTCGCGCCGACCGCATCGTCGTGGTCACGGACGATCGGGAGCTGCGCGATCGCGCGCGCCGACTCGGCGCATCCACCATCACCGCGCGCTACTTCCGTGACCGCATCGCCGCGAACACGCTGGCGCCAACAACAACGCGCGCAACTGGTGGCTTCGGACGCGTCGCACCAAAGCCACCAGCAAACCTCGGGAAAGATGAGGGGCCCGAGGAGCGACGCTGGCAGCCGGGACGCGGCGCCACGAAGAAGCGCGGCCCCTCTGCGCGCCCACCGCGCGGACGCTAAGATTCATCTATGACCCTTACTACTACGGTGCTCGTATGAGTGAGATCGGCAGCCGCATCGCGGAGCTGATTGACGCGCTGATGGGGTTCATCGCACTGATCGTCACCCCAGACTGGGGGGCGCTGATCGGCCTCCTCCCCTTCTTCATCGTGCCGATCGTCGCCCTCTGGTTCTTCAGCACCGGTGCGGCGTGGGGCCTGGTGGCGATCACCAAGCCGCGTGCCAGCCTTCGCCCAATTGACGTAGCGCCACAGGCGGCCGAGCGGGACGCGGCAGGACTGCCGATCTACCCAGCCGGACGCCCGTATGACGCTCGCAGCGCGCAGATCTACCCGATCGGGGCGCTCCGCTCACTGAGCGGCGAACCGCTTCAGATGGGCTGCCCGGGCTGCGGTGCGGTACGACTCGCTGAACTCAGCAGCTGCACCGCCTGCGGCATGGAGATCCGACTCCGCGGTCGCGTCCAACTTGCACGACCCGCCGGTCCGCCACCCGGCGGCGCAGCGCGGGCATAAGGTGGCGTCGCTCTCCTTCTATCTCGTCGTCGTTGGTGGCATCGCACTCGCCACCGCCTTCGCTCTATTAATTACGCATCTCGTCTTGCTTGCATCAAACGATCGCGCGCTCCGCGCACCAGCCTTGACCACTGCTGGCGCAGCGACGATCGCTGGCGTCAACATCAGTGGCCCGCTCGGAGAAGCGATCGCTGGTGGTGGCGTTGGTGATGCTGAACGGCGCAGTGGTGTTGGTGATGTTGCTGCAGCGCTGACGTATGTCGGCACCGCCGCACTCGGGCTCTCCCTCATCGCACGTGCACTCGTTGTTGGACGCGGACCGTGGGGAAATCTCTACGAGTTCAGTATCTCTTTCGCCTTCGGCATCTGCGCGGCAACGATCTACTTTGATCGCGGCGGTCGACTCCGCGCACTCGGCGCAATCGCCATTGGTGTTGCACTCGGACTCCTCGCCTATGCTGCAACACTTCCGAATGAGGTGGTGCAACTCGTCCCTGCGCTGCAACATCCGTTGTTGCTCACCATTCATGTTGGCCTCGCGGTGTTGAGCTACGGCATCTTCGCCTTTGCCTTTGCCGCTGGGGTCGCCTATCTGATTCAAGGTGATCAGGATCGCTTCAGTTGGCTTCCGCCAGCGAAGCGACTCGACCAGGTCGCCTTCCAGGCGGTCAGCGTTGGCTTCCCCCTCTTCGCCGGAATGCTGATCCTCGGCTCGATCTGGGGCTCAATCGCCTGGAGCCGCTACTGGGGCTGGGATCCGAAGGAGACCGCCGCCCTCGCCACCTGGCTCGTCTATGCCGTCTACCTGCACGCCCGTAGCCAGCGCGGCTGGCAGGGGCGCCCCGCCGCCCTCCTCCTCGTCATCGGCTTCGGCGCGGTCCTCCTCACCTACTCCGGAAACCTCTGGTTCAGCGGCCTCCACACCTATTCCGGGCTCCCCACCCCGTAGCCAGACCCCGCCCACTGAGCGGTAGCCAGGGCGGCAGCTAGGGCCAAAACCAGTCGTTTTGTAACATTCACGCTCAGAGGGGTGTAACACAACATATGCGGTAACCAGACGCTAACCCCCCACCATATGTTGTGGTTTAGGGCTTGACGCCACCCCGCGGGAAGCGTACGATCCGCCTCCGCACTGCAAACAGCGCGAGTGCCCGTACGCCCAGCCGTTGGTTGGGGAGACGGGAGGGAGGGGCCCGTTGCCGGGTCAGAAGAGGGAGCGAACCATGGCCGGTTTGGTGGACGCAACGAAGGCAGCCGCAAAGGGGCAGACAGCAAAGGCTGTTGCACTTCCGTTGGCGCCGTTGAGCTTCGATGGCAAGGGTGTCAAGGGACTCGCCTGGCCACGACGTTGGACCACCGCCGGCATTCATCCGTATGACGAGATTGCATGGGAGACGCGCACCGCATCCATCGGCAACGAGAGCGGCAAGAGCGTCTTCGAGCAGAAGGACGTTGAGGTTCCCGCCTCATGGTCACAGCTCGCCACCAACGTGGTTGTCTCCAAGTACTTCCGCGGCCATGTTGGAAGTCCAGAGCGAGAGACCAGCGTTCGACAGCTGATCGGTCGCGTCACCGGACAGATCGACGCATGGGCTGAGCAGCAGCACTACTTCAAGTCTGATGAAGATCGCAGCGCATTCGTTGCAGAGCTGACGCACCTTCTCGTCAATCAGAAGATGGCGTTCAACTCGCCCGTCTGGTTCAACGTTGGTGTTGAGGCGCGACCACAGTGCTCCGCCTGTTTCATCAACGGCGTGCAGGACTCCATGTCATCAATCATGGATCTCGCCAAGACCGAGGCGATGCTCTTCAAGTTCGGCTCCGGCGCAGGCTCCAACCTCTCCACCATTCGCAGTGCGAAAGAGAAGATGAGTGGCGGCGGGACCGCATCCGGTCCTGTCTCGTTCATGAAGGGCTTCGACGCCTTCGCTGGCGTCGTGAAGTCGGGCGGTAAGACACGTCGCGCCGCAAAGATGGTGATCCTTGACGTTGCACATCCTGACGTTGTGGAGTTCATCGACTCCAAGGTGAACGAAGAGAAGAAGGCCTGGGCACTCATTGAGGCCGGCTACGACGCCAGCTTCACCGGTGAGGCATATGGCTCAATCTTCTTCCAGAACGGCAACCACTCGGTGCGCGTCACCGATGAGTTCATGCAGGCGGTTGAGTCCGACGACACGTGGCAGACACGCGCTGTTGTGAGCGGCGAGCCGGTGGAGACGCTCAAGGCGCGCGAAGTCTTCCGCAAGATGGCGGAGGCGGCGTGGGTCTGCGGCGACCCTGGCATTCAGTACGACACCGCCATTAATGACTGGCACACGTCCTCCAACACGGACCGCATCTTTGCGTCGAACCCGTGCTCGGAGTACATGTTCTTGAACGACACGGCCTGCAACCTGGCCTCGCTGAACTTGATGAAGTTCGTACGCGAGGACGGCGAGTTTGACGTGGAGTCCTTCAAGTACGCCTCGCGGCTGACGCTGTTGGCGCAGGAGATCCTGGTGGACAACTCCTCCTACCCAACGCCGAAGATCGACGAGAACAGCCACCGCTTCCGACCGCTCGGGCTCGGCTACGCCAACCTCGGCGCGCTCTTGATGAGCCGTGGCCTGGCGTACGACTCGGACGAGGGGCGCGCCTACGCAGGGGCGATCACCTCGATCATGACCGGCGAGGCCTACGTGCAGTCAGCCGAGACGGCGGCGGCGCACGGCGGGCCGTTCATGGAGTACAAGAAGAACGAGAAGCCCTTCCTTCGCGTGATCGGCAAGCACCGCGACGCCTCGTACAAGATCCCAACGGCAACGCTGCCGAAGGATCTCGCCAAGGCGGCAACGGATGCGTGGGATCGTGCACTGGAGCTCGGCACCGCACACGGGTATCGAAACGCCCAGGTGAGCGTGCTCGCCCCTACCGGGACGATCGCCTTCATGATGGATTGCGACACCACTGGCATTGAGCCAGACATCGCGCTCATTAAGTACAAGAAGCTCGTTGGCGAAGGCTTCCTCAAGATCGTCAACCAGACGGTCCCAGAGGCGCTCACCAAGCTCGGCTACAACGCCGAGCAGGTCGCCGCGATCATCAAGTACATCGACGAGCAGGAGACGATTGAGGGTGCGCCAGGCCTTAAGGACGAGCACCTCTCCGTCTTTGACTGCGCCTTCAAGGCGAAGAACGGTCAGCGCTCCATCCAGTACATGGGCCACGTGCGCATGATGGCGGCGGCGCAGCCGTTCCTCTCCGGCGCAATCTCCAAGACGGTGAACATGCCAGAGGCTGCCACCGCCGTAGAGATTGAGAGCGTCTACCTCGAGGGTTGGAAGCTCGGCCTAAAGGCGATCGCGGTCTACCGCGATGGCTCGAAGCGCTCACAGCCACTCAGCACCAGCAAGAAGAAGGACGAGGCTGTGGCCAGCAGCAACAGCGTGTTGCCTGGCACTGGCGTCACGCGCCGACGCCTCCCAGTGGAGCGCACGGCGATCACGCACCGCTTCGACATTTCTGGTCAGGAGGGCTACCTCACCGTTGGCCTCTATGAAGATGGTCAGCCGGGCGAGATCTTCCTGAAGATGGCGAAGGAGGGTTCCACAGTCAGCGGACTCGTTGACACCTTCGCTACCACCGTCAGCGTTGCGCTGCAGTACGGCGTGCCGCTGCGTGACCTTGTGAATAAGTTTGCGCACGTGCGCTTTGAGCCGAGCGGCTTCACGGGCAACCCGGAGATCCCGATGGCTAAGTCGATCGTGGACTACGTCTTCCGTTACTTGGGGAGCCGCTTCCTCCCAGAGTCTGATCGCGCGGCGCTCGGACTCCAGGAGCGAGCAGATGGTGGACCGGTACTCGGCTCACTCCCGTCAACGGTGCGCGTTGGCGCGGCGGCGGAGTCGTGCGGTCCAGACTGCACCTGCGGCAAGGGTGGGGGTGCGGCAGGCGCCACAACCTCCGCGCCTGTTGCGTTGAAGGCTTCGGCGCCAGCCAAGGCAGCAGCCAAGGCAACAGCCGCAGCGGCGCCAGCAGCAAGCGGGGCAAGCCAGGTGCTTGCCAGCGCAGGGCTCGGCTTCCAGAACCAGTCGGATGCACCGAGCTGCCCAGAGTGCGGCGCGATCATGGTGCGAAACGCAGCCTGCTACAAGTGCATGACCTGCGGCACCACCAGCGGCTGCAGCTGACCCCGGGTGAAGATCAACGAGACTCGCACCCAGCGCCGTAACTGGCGCTGGGTTGCGCTCACCCTTCTCGTCACCTCAACGCTCCTCGCCGCATGCGGTGGCGAGGCCGTCGTCTCACCAACGCCATCGGCGAGCGCCACAGTTACTGGCTCAATCGAATGGCAGAGCTGCAAGGATGATCCGATCGTGGGGAACCACCCGGAGATTCGTTGCGCAACCATTGAAGTCCCACTCGATTACGCCAACCCGGGCGGCCCGAAGGCGGAGATTGCGCTTGCCATCCTCCCTGCCGCTGATCAAGAGGGACGAGTTGGCCCCCTGCTACTGAACTTCGGCGGACCAGGCTCCTCTGGTATCGACATCCTCGCGGATAACGGACGCGCAATCGTCCCAGCCGAGATTGGGAATCGCTTTGACCTTGTCACCTGGGATCCCCGCGGGGTGCAGCGCAGCCTCCCTGTGGAGTGCCTCACCGATGAAGAACTTGATACCTGGATTTCGCAGCCCGGCATTGCAGAGAAGCCAACCGCTACAGACTGGAACGGCGCGCTCAAGGATGCGCAGTGGTTCGCTGACAAGTGTGCGGCTGGATCTGGTGACGTGCTCCCCTACATCGGGACGACCGCCTCCGCTCGTGACATGGAGTCAATCCGCGCTGCGATGGGCGTCGCGACGCTCGACTATATCGGCTACAGCTACGGCACCTCGCTCGGCGCGGTATACGCCACGCTCTATCCAAACTCCGTTGGCCATCTGATCCTTGATGGCGCTGTGGACCCTTCGCCTGACGATGACTCTGAGTACGGTGAGCAGGGAGTCTCAATCCAAGGGGCGCTCGATCGCGTCATGGCCTGGTGCGACGCTGACAGCGACTGCCCGTTCGGCAACGGTGCAACGCGCAAGTCAATGGACAAGCTCTTCGCGCAACTCGATGAGAAGCCAGTTGCGATCGCCGATGGGCGCTCGGTCAACTCCGTCTTCGCCTGGACCGGCATCATCCTGACGCTCTACAACCGCGACTACTGGGACTACGCCGTTCAGGCGCTTGATGAGCTCTCTCAGGGCGACGGTGAGCTGATCGCACTCCTTGCAGATGCCTACACTGATCGCACGGCGAGCGGCTTCCGCTCCAACAACATGGAGGCCTTCCCCGCCATCAACTGCACCGATCATCCGGCAAGCGCATCGATCGCTAAGTACCGCACCATCTATGAGCGCTTCAAGGATCGGGCCCCCGACTTCGCCTCAGGCCAGGCGGCGAGCGGGCTCCTCTGCGGCGTCTGGCCGAACGTCAACGTTGACCCACTCCCAGCGCTCGTCAACGGTGCTGGCGCGCCGCCAATCATGGTGGTCGGCACCACCGGTGACCCAGCTACGCCATACAAGTGGAGCGAAGAGATGGCGAGTGCCCTGGAGAGCGGCTTCCTCCTCACCTACGTTGGTGAGGGCCACACCGCAGTTGGTGGGAAGAGCGAGTGCATTGATAGTGCAGCGATCGCCTTCCTGATTGACGGAACACTCCCGGCCGAAGGAACGCGCTGCGAGTGAACGCCAGCGCGAAGGCTGGCGTCCCGATTGTTGGCGTCTATGGATCAGCGCGTCTCCCTGAGACGAACGGGCACTACCAGTACGCCGTTGAAGTAGGGCGCGCACTCGCCGGCGAGGGATTCACAGTGGCAACTGGCGGATACGCTGGCGTGATGGAGGCGGTCTCCAAGGGCGCTCGCGAAGTGGGTGGTGAGGTGATCGGCTACACCGTCACCTCATGGGACGGTCTCCCTGCGAATCGCTACGTCACCGAAGAGCGCGACAGCGCCGATCTCTTTGACCGCCTGCGCAAGTTCTCCGAAGTTGATCTGCTGATTGCCCTTGACGGCGGCCTCGGCACACTCGCCGAAGTTGCCGTCTCGTGGAACCTGCTACAGGTTGGAAGTGATGCTCGACCACTCCTCCTTGTTGGTGAGCAGTGGCAGGCGCTGCACAACTTTGTACGCGAGCGGCTGACCGTTGGTGAAGCGGATCTCAACGTCGTTCGGCTCCTCCCTGAGGGGAGCGCGCCGTCACTCGTTGCCGCAACCGCATGCGAACTCGTGGGGCAGCGACTCGGGCTTGGCGGCCCATGGGAGTCACAGGGGCGCCCAACACCGGGCGCCACCGCCCCCACTTCGCGATAGGATCTGCGCATGTCAACTGACCTACAACACGCAGCCCCCGCCACTCCAGAGACGACTCTTCAACCCGCTAACGCGGCCGCCGTTAGTGCCGGCACAGTCGGCTCTGCCACGGCAGACTTTAGCGAAGACCCAGGCCTGGTGATGACGAGCTGCGCCAACTGCGGCGCGCAGATGCTCGACCGAAAGTGCAAGCTGATCTGCAGCTGTGGTTACTTCCTCTCCTGCTCGGATTATTACTAAGGGGTGGTGAGATGAGAGAGAAGAGCGGCATCCCGAAGAACCCAGGGCGGCACGAACTTGGCATGAAGGCGACGATGCTCTTCCCAGACCGAGACATCGTAGAGAAGTCGTATGTGCCGATCATCTACACCGCCTGCCGCACCTGCTATTCGGAACTTCCGCCAGAAGAGATCTATCGACGCGCCGTTGCTGGCGAGATTGATCCCACCAAGCAGCGGGAGCTAGTGAACCGCGTCATTGAGTCTGGCCACGGGAGCACCATTGAGCACATCGTCTTCACCTTCGCCATCACCGGTGTCACCCGAACGCTCAGCCACCAGCTTGTGCGCCATCGCGCTGGTGTGGCGTTTGATCAGCAGTCGCAGCGCTACGTCACCTTCAAGAAGGCGGCCACCATGCTGCCGAGTTCTATCGCGGAGGCGGATGAGACGGTGCGCGCCCGTTTTGAGGAGGCGACGCAGGGGGCGCTCGGGCTCTATGGCGACCTAGTTGAGGCGGGGATCCCAGCAGAGGATGCGCGCTTCGTCTTCCCCAACGCCACACGCACCAACCTGATCATGACGGTGAACCTGCGCGCCCTCATCCACATGTCGGGCCTCCGCCTCTGCACCATGGCGCAGTGGGAGATTCGTCGGCTCTTCCAACTCATCCGCCACGAGGTCTTTGCGGTGAGCCCCTTCCTTGGCAGCTTCCTCGCTCCAAAGTGCATCCCGCTCGGCTACTGCGACGAGTCCGGCAACAAGGATGGCCACTGCCCAATCCGACCACACAAGGACCAGGTGCTCGGCGCATGGGCCGAACGTGCCGCCGCCGCAAAGGCGAACGGCCGCGCCCTTCCGATCGCGGAGTAACGCGCGGGGGTAGCCCGCAAAAGGCGCAAGAAAGAGTTGCACCCGAAGTGCCGATCCGATGTCAGGGGCGACGCTTGCACGCCGGTTCCCCTCCGCTGTGGGATCGGATCGAGTCACTCAAGCCGAATGGCCGAGTTCCCTGGCGACCCTCCGCTCCAACTGCACAAGTAGCCTTATGCGTTGGTGGTCCTTCACCAGCTCTGATCGTTGCCGATCAGTTCGATCCCGTCATCACCGCAGTCCGTTCCGCCTGACCGATTGCTCGGTCGGCAGTTTCACCGCTGGCCTCTTCGGGCTACGCCAAGCATCCCAGCCGCATGCGTACGGGTGAAGGGAGTTATCCACGAACTTACCGCTCTGTTACGAAGACTTCTCCACGCGGGCGGCAGTGTGGCGCGTAGATTGTGGAAAACTCGGCGTGCGCGCGAATCAGCCGCCGACGCGGAACATCTCCACCTTCGGCAGGCGGTTCGCCGTCTCCGAATCGCGGATCTCCGAATAGCGATCATCACGCGCCGACCAGCGGGTGTGGAGCGCATCGCGCAGCGCTGCCGCGTCTGGTGCTGGTCGCAGATAGCGCTTCAGATCGCTCCCTTCTGAAGCGAAGAGGCAGGTGTAGAGGTGCCCATCGGCGCTCACCCTCGCCCGCGTGCAGTCGCCGCAGAAGGGGGCGCTGACCGACGCGATCAGGCCGATCTCCCCTCTCCTGTCCAGATAGCGATAGCGGTTCGCCACCTCGCCAGGGCGCGACGGCGCGAGCGGCTCCAGCGGGTAGAGCGCGTGGAGCTGCGCCAGGATCTCACTCGCTGGCACCACCTCATCCAAGCGCCAGCCGTTGCTACTCCCCACATCCATGTACTCGATCAAACGGAGGGTGTGGCCCCCTTCGCGAGCGAACGCCGCAAGCGCCGGAACATCCGCGTCGTTAACGCCGCGGCGGATCACCGCGTTCAGCTTGATGTTGGTGAATCCAGCGGCTGTTGCCGCGGCGATCCCCCCCAGGACGCTCTCAAGGGGGAGTGCGCTCCCTGACATACGCGTAAACGTCTCTGGGTTAAGTGAGTCAAGCGAGACGGTAATCCGGTTGAGCCCTGCTATGCGGAGTGGTGCGGCGAGCTTGGCGAGGAGTGATCCATTCGTTGTCAGCGCAAGGTCGAGCGGCTCTCCGTTGAGCGCTTCGCTCGAATCCAGCGCGCGCAGCATCACAACCAGCCGCTCAAGGTCGCGACGAACGAGCGGCTCGCCGCCCGTGATGCGCAGCGTCCGCGCGCCGAGTGCCACAAGCTCGCGCGCCACAAGGGCTAGCTCTTCAAAGGTGAGCAGTTCGTCGCGTGGAAGAAAGGCGAAATCGGGGCCGAAGATCTCCGCCGGCATGCAGTAGCTGCAGCGAAAGTTGCAGCGATCGGTGACAGAGAGGCGAACGTCGCGCAGTGGACGCTGCAGCGTGTCAACTGAGGCACCGCTGTAGATGGGGAGCGAGCGTGCAGTTCGTAGCATCTGACTAGTGTAGGCGGCGCGTGTCTTAGCGGAGGAGGTTGACCGAGTGCGCGGCTACTCCTCGGCGGCGCCTGTGTTGCTGCGGATCGTCTCCACCACGTTGCCATCGGCGAGGGTGGTGACGTCGCCAAGGGCGCGACCTTCGGCGATGTCGCGGAGGAGTCGGCGCATGATCTTTCCGGAGCGCGTCTTGGGGAGGTCAGGGACGAAGAGGAGGAACTTCGGTCGAGCAATGGCGCCGATCTGCTTCGCCACATGGGAGCGGAGTTCGGAGGCGAAGGCCTCGGAGGCTTCAACCCCCTTCTTTAGGATGACGAAGGCGAAGATCGCCTGGCCGGTGAGCGGGTCACTCTTCCCTACGACCGCCGCCTCGGCAACATCATGATGGTCAACAAGCGCCGACTCCACCTCAATCGTGCTGATGCGGTGTGCGGAGACGTTCATCACATCGTCCACGCGGCCGAGCAGCCAGTAGTAGCCCTCTTCGTCGCGGCGTGCACCATCGCCGGCAAAGTAGGAGCCTGGGAAGCGGCTCCAGTACGTCTCCTTGAATCGGGCCGGGTCACCCCAGATGCCGCGCAACATGGCGGGCCATGGCGCGGTGAGGGTGAGGAAGCCGCCGGAGCCGAGCGGGACGCTTGCACCGCTGGCATCCACCACATCGGCGCCAACCCCTGGCATCGCAAAGGTTGCCGAACCTGGTTTGGTGGTGGTGACGCCAGGGAGTGGGCTGATCATGATCGAGCCGGTCTCCGTCTGCCACCACGTATCCACTACTGGAGTGCGACCGCCACCGATCACACTGCGGTACCAGATCCATGCCTCTGGATTGATCGGCTCGCCAACGGAGCCGAGGAGTCGGAGTGAGCTGAGGTCGTGCTTTGCTGGGTGCTCTTCGCCTTGACGCATGAAGGCGCGGATCGCTGTTGGCGCGCAGTAGAGAATGTTCACCTTCAGCTCTTCAATGATCTCCCACCAGCGATCCCATGCTGGCGTGTCTGGCGTCCCCTCATACATCACCTGCGTTGCGCCGTTCGCAAGCGGGCCGTAGACGATGTAGGTGTGGCCGGTGATCCAGCCAACATCCGCTGCGCACCAGTAGACGTCGTCGGGCTTGATGTCGAAGACGGCGCGATGCGTGAACGATGCGCCGAGCAGATATCCAGCGCTGGTGTGCATGATCCCCTTCGGCTTCGCCGTGGTGCCGCTCGTGTAGAGCAGGAAGAGGAGCTGTTCGGCGGGCATCGGATCGGCGGGGCAGTCGGCCGACTGCGCAGGGACGAGATCCTGCCACCAGTGGTCGCGGCCAGCCTTCATCGCCGTCTCGCCCGGCGTTCCTGGCTGGCGACGGCGATAGACGAGCGAGGCGGTGATCGTTGGCGACTTCTCCATCGCCTCGTCGGCGATCGTCTTCAGTTCAAAGAAGCTCCCCTTCCGGTATCCGCCATCGGCGGTGATCAGCACCTTCGCCTCGGCGTCGTTGATGCGGTCGGCGAGCGCCGTGGCAGGAAAGCCGGAGAAGACCACGCTGTGCGCCGCACCGAGGCGCGCGCAGGCGAGCATCGCGATTGCCACTTCGGGGACCATCGGCATGTAGATCGCCACCCGATCGCCCTGGCCAACGCCGAGCGACTTCAGCGCATTCGCCGCCTGCTGCACCTCGCGGTGCAGATCGTTGTAGGTAAGGGCTCGCTGATCGCCCGGCTCACCGACCCAGTGAATGGCGACCTTCTCGCCGAGCCCAGCCGCCACATGGCGGTCAACGCAGTTCTCCGCAACGTTCAGCGTCCCGTCGGCGAACCACTCGGCGAACGGCAGGTTCCACTCCAGCGTCTTGGTGAAGGGGGTGCGCCAGGTGAGGCGCTCACGCGCCTGCTTCGCCCAGAAGGCAACGGGGTCGGCCGCCGCTTCGGCATAAACCGCGGCGCTGACGTTGGCTCTGGCCACTGTGGTGGCGTCAGGCGGGAAGGAGAGGCCCGCCGCCTGGAAGGTTTCGATCGCGTCAGATTGCACGTTGCTCTTCGCGTCGTGCTGATCGTCAGCCATGCGCCCCCCAGTTAGCTGACGAACTCGTCGTCGCTGACCTCGTGCTCCTGCTCGTCATCATCCTCATCCTTCAGGACCGGAACGATCCCGGTGCGACGCTGTGCGGCGCCGCTCCAGCCGAGCTTGTGGCTGATGCCACGCGCCGCGTCGCGCGCCGCGGTGATTAGCTCGGGAAGCTGCGTTGCGTTCACGCGTGCCGACGCGCCCCAGACAACCACGGTGGCGATGACCGAGCCGCGCGCGTCACAGACAGGAACCGCGGCGGCGGAGAGTCGCTCATCCCACTCGCCGATCGCTACGGCATAACCGCGACGACGCACAAGTGCCAACTCTTCAAGGAGTGCGCGGGGGTCGGTGATGGTGCGCGACGTGTACTGCACCAGACCGCGGCGGGCAATGGCGAGCACGGTGCGCTCTGGGAGTGATGCGAGCAGCACCTTCCCCGCGGCGATCGCATGCATTGCAACTGGTCGGCCAGTGATGTCTGGCATCGGTGTCAGGTTTGGTCCATCAATCTGGCAGATGGCAACAGATGCGCCAACGCCGTCAAAGACTTCAAGGCTGACCGTCTCGTGTGATCGCTTGGCAAGCTGCTCAAGCTCTGACTGCGCAATGGTGCGCAGGTCAAGCGTGCGCTCCGCCGATTGCGCAAGGCGGATGATGCCAACGCCGAGTCGGAAGTGCCCCGTCTCGCGATCCTGCTCAACCAGGCCGCGTCGCTCCAACGTAGAGAGGAGTCGGCTCACGGTGGACTTATGCAGGTCGAGCGCATGGGAGAGATCGGTGACGGAGGCGGCGCCATCGGCGTCGCCGAGACTGACAAGAAGGGCGGCGGCACGATCCACTGACCGGACGGCGGCGTCATCACCACCAGGGACGAGCATGGCGCTATCGCGGAAGGCGCGATCCGAAGCGGTGCCCGGGTCGAACTCGACATCAGGGCCGCTCGTGATGATCTCCTCAGCCTTCACGTTCACCTCCATCTGGGGCCACCTGGGGCCCATACCTAGGGTCGAAATGCCAGGTCGCAACCGCGGAGGGGGATCATCATCCCGCCAGGGGGGATCCGTCAACACAGGGCCCCAGACGGACCCCAGACAGACCCCCGAAACGACCGATTTTCTCAGTGGCACCTACGATGGAGTGGAGCGGCGCCCAGGGGTTGGCGCACGAGGTGGAGGCAGACCTAGGAGGGCGCATGGGGGTTCCACAGGGGCGACGGGCACTCATCGTGGGGAGTGGCTTCGGCGGCCTCTCCACCGCCATTCGACTCCTCTCCGACGGCTGGCAGGTCACCATCCTCGAGGCCCGCGGCGAGATTGGCGGACGCGCCTCACGCATCCGGGAGGGGGGCTACACCTTTGATACGGGACCCGCGCTGATCACCATGCCATGGCTTTTCGAAGAGGTCTTCGCCGCTGCGGGCGAGAAGATGGCGGATCACGTCACGCTTCGTCAACTGCAACCTGGCTACCGCATCTTCTGGACGGGCGAAGACCGACACTTTGATTTCGGCAGCGACCAAGCAGCACTCCGTGCCGAGGTGGAGAAGTTCTCCCACGCGGATGCAGCGCAGCTCGACAACTTCTTGCAAGCCTCCGGCGACATTCACCGCAAGGGGATCTTGGTCTCTGGGCGACAGAACTTCTTGAAACTTGCCGACTTTGTCAAGCTCCTCCCAACGATGGCGAAACTCGATGCGATCCGCTTCCTTGAAGGCTGGGTTGGCAAGTTCTTCAAAGAGCCGCATGTGCAGCAGGCGTTCGGATTCCACTCGCTCTTCATTGGCGGAGATCCGAGTCGCGTCCCC
>CALMIH010000101.1 GCA_937864085.1 uncultured Chloroflexota bacterium | reverse complement strand
TACCCGCGAGGACCTCGACGGTAAGCCACTCAACCTTCGCCTCTACGTTCCGAGCAGCGAAGATAGCTACTCAAAGGCGGCAGAGTTCATCGCTGGATGGTTTAACGAAGTGGGCGTTTCCGTCAATGCGCAAGCGTTTGACTCCGACACGCTGGTTGACATGATGCTCCCACCTGAGGCAGATGGCACGGCAAACTATGATCTCTTCATCTGGGGCTGGGCCGGTGATGTTGATCCAAACCTCCTGATGAAGCTCTTCCTCACAGAGGAGATCGGTGCGTCAAGCGACAGTCTCTGGTCTAACGCGCAGTACGACGCGCTCTATGAAGAGCAGCTCAACCTCCCGAACGGTCCGGAGCGCAAGGCGATCGTGACGCAGTTGCAGCAGCTGATGTACGACGAAGCGCCGTACCACGTGCTCTACTACGATGCGTCGCTGGACGCGTACCGTACAGACAAGTTTAGCGGCTGGAAGAACCAGCCAACAGACGGGACGCCGCTCTTTGGGCTCGGACCAATCGGCTACACCTTGCTCAAGCCGGCGACGGTTGAGACTGGTGGCGTCGATCCACTGCCTGAAGGAGGCGTGCCGATCCCGCTTGTTGCACTCGCTGCAGCGGTTGGGGTGGCGTTGTTGATGCTCAGCCGACGCGGCAAGCGTCGCTCCGACGAGGACTGACCGAGCGAATACGTGAAACCCGCGCGGCGTGCCTAGCGGCCGTCGCGCGGGACTCGCTCCTCCCAGGTCACTTGATGAACTGGCTTGCCGTCAAGCGTGACGGTCAGCTCACATCGATAATGAAAGTCACGCGTGTCGGAGCGAATCTCGCCGCTCGCGATCGCACGGACCGCGTGCGCTCCATCACGCAACTCGTAGGCAACGCTCGTCTTCAACGAGGTGTCGGCAGGGGTCGCGTCGTCCACGCTGTAGGTGAAACCTTCGTCGGAGTAGAGTGAGACGCCCGGCGCACCAAAGGCACGTCCGCCACCAAAGAATCGCGCCGTGACACGACCACCCGCCTCGCCCACTTGATCCCAGACTGAGGCCGCGGTATCTGGAAGGTCACCGTTTCGGTCGGGCGCGCCAAACTCCCCAGTCCGCGTAGGGTAACTACGCTCGCTGAGGCCAGCAAGTGAAGTTGGAGTCGGTGCCCTCGCCCCTAGCGCATGTCGCAGCCACGGATTGTTCGCCGCACGCGCAGCGCCGGCGGTTAATGCGGCATCACGCGGCAGTTGCGGAAGGGTGAGCGTTGCGCTCGCCCCCTCGGTGCACGTGAGCGCAAATGGCGTTGCGAGTGGCCAGGTGATCGGAAAGGCGCTGCCGAG
>CALMIH010000100.1 GCA_937864085.1 uncultured Chloroflexota bacterium | reverse complement strand
CGATCGAATCAGAAGTTTCTTCGGTGCGAGCAGCTTTGATGGGCGGAACCGCAGCAATTGCGCTTTCATTTGGTCGTTCAATTCAGTTTGGATCACTGATCGGACTGACAGCGATGATCATTGTTGCTTGTGATCCGCTCGCCGCATCTCAACCAGGATTTCAACTCAGCTTTGGGGCGATCTTTGGACTTCGATACATCTCGCCATTGATTGCACGCTGTTTGAATTGTGCTGTGCGTGGATATGGACTTTTCGCAACTCTTTTTCGTCGCGCACTCGAACCTCTTGCAGCAGGACTTTCTGCGTGGGTAGTGACCACGCCGATCATCGCGCTTCACTTTGGAACTTGCCCTCTTTGGTGTGTTCCTTGCACGCTTGCACTTTCACCAAGCTTCGCCGTGATGGTCATCTCTTCAAATGTTGCCGAGGAGACCCGTCTGCCGATCAAATGTCACCTCGTAGCGGAAGGCGGCGTGGTCGCCGGTGCGGTCAATGGTTCGTGGCGCTGCGGCGTCAACGGCAAGCGCGGCGCGGCCGAGATGCGTTGTCTCGTGGACGGCGCCAAGGACGGCACTTGAGAGCACGTTGCTGCAGAAGTGACCGGGTCGAAGAAGCGTTGTCGCCCAGCCCTTTAATGGGAGTGGCCCGAGCGTCGCTCCTACTGCGACAGTTGACGGAAGTCCCTCACCATCAAGTCCTGCTGGCGCGGCGCGGTGCGGTCGGCGCGTGAAGGTGTTGCTCGCGGCGCTGTACTGCTCTATCAGGCTGCCATCAGTTGCCCAAACGTCGTAGGAGCCACCGTGGATGGTGGTGACGCGGACGTGGGGTCGATCAACGAGGAGTTCGGTCTGCGTGACGCTCTCCCCCGCGGCCGTGACACTTCGCTCTTCGGCGCGGAGGCGCAGCGTCTGGACGCGACGTTCGGACTCCGCTGCAAAGGCGAAGAGTTGTGCAACGGAAGGGATCCCGCTAGGGAGTGCGCTGGTGGACGCCACGAGCGTCGCCTTGGTCGTGGTGAGGGGTGCGGGGCTACTAGAGGAGCTCATGCCCCCATCGTAGCGGAGCGCTGGGCGTAGACTCTCCGCATGACAGAGAGCAGCACCACTCCCTCGGTAGCCCCTGGCCGCCCACTCCGCGAGGCGTGGATTGTTGAGGCGGTCCGCACCCCTATCGGTCGCTACGGTGGCGTACTCGCTGGCGTGCGCCCAGACGATCTCGCCGCAACGGTGCTTGAGGCGGTCGTGGCGCGGAGCGGGATTGACGCCGCGATTATTGACGACGTGATCCTTGGTTGCGCCAATCAGGCGGGCGAAGATAACCGCAACGTTGCGCGCATGGCGCTCCTCCTCGCCGGCTTCCCCGTTGAGGTTGCTGGCCAGACGGTGAATCGACTCTGCGGATCAGGGTTGCAGGCGGTTGCGAGCGCGGCACAGGCGATTGCGGTGGGCGACGCCGACGTGATTGCTGCTGGTGGCGTAGAGAGCATGAGTCGCGCACCACTTGTGACACTGAAGCCAGAGACAGGCTTCGAGCGCGGCAATCACGAACTTGTTGACACCACTATCGGTTGGCGCTTCGTTAATCCAAAGCTTGATGCGAAGTATCCGACAATCTCGCTTGGCGAAACGGCAGAGCGCGTTGCATCTACATGGAAGGTCTCACGCGAAGAGCAGGATGCGTTTGCACTTGAGTCGCAGCGCCGCGCCGCTGCTGCAGCGAAGAGTGGCGTGCATGCAGAAGAGATTGTCCCTGTGCGCATTGCGCAACGGAAGGGTGATGCACTACTGGTTGACAAGGATGAGCATCCACGACCAGAGACGGATGCGGCGAGCCTTGCAAAGTTGCGACCAGCATTCACCGAAGGTGGAAGTGTCACCGCAGGAAACGCATCCGGCATCAACGACGGCGCCGCGGCGCTGCTCATCATGGAGGCGGGCCGCGCGCGGGCACTCGGCCTGAAGCCACTTGCGCGGATCGTTGCAACCTCTGTTGCTGGTGTTGACCCGTCTGTCATGGGGATCGGCCCGATCCCAGCGATCACCAAGTTGCTGATGCGTACGGGGCTCAGCGCGAAGCAGATCGACCGCGTGGAGTTGAACGAGGCCTTCGCCAGCCAGGCGGTCGCCTGCATTCGCGAGCTTGGCCTGAATCCAGCCACCACCAATATCCATGGCGGGGCGATCGCCCTCGGCCACCCGCTCGGCGCCTCAGGGGCGCGCATGCTCGTCACGCTCACCAGGGAGCTTCGCCGCAGTGGGGGCCGCTACGGGGTTGCCTCTATGTGCGTGGGAGTGGGCCAGGGGATCGCAATGCTCGTGGAGCGGGTAGAATCTTGATCTAGCAACGCGGGGCGCCATGAGGCGGGTCGCAGACGAGGTAGGAGGCAGCCAATGTTGAACCAAGAGACGGCAGCCAGCACTCCAGTAGAGATGCCGGCAACGGAGACTCCAGCAACAACGCTTGTCCTCACCGATGCCGCTGCGGCAAAGTTCCGCGACCTCACCAAGGGTGAGACGAATCCCGCCATTGGCCTACGCGTCTACATCATCTCAGGCGGCTGCAGCGGCTACCGCTACGGCATGATGGTGGAAGAGACATCAAACCCAGATGATCAGGTCTTTGAAACGAACGGCGTGAAGGTCTACCTCGACGAGAAGTCGGTGCCGCTCGTGATCGGATCCTCTGTTGACTACGTTGACTCACTGATGGGTGCTGGCTTCACAGTGGAGAATCCAAACTCGGTCGGTGGCTGTGGCTGCGGTTCGAGCTTCCGCACTGCGGAGTCGGCCGGCGCACCCTCCGCCTGCAGCCACTGAGCCTCCCCTGAACGGGGACGCAGCAAGCGACGGGCGCGAGCCCGAGGGTCAAGCAGAGACACTCCCCACGCCGCCGCGCGCGGCACTCGTCCCACTCTTTCCGCTCGATCTCGTCCTCTTCCCTGGCGTTGCACTGCCGCTGCACATCTTTGAGCCGCGCTATCGGCTGATGGTGAAGCGCTGCATGGAGTCACGCACCCCGTTCGGCGTGATCAACATCAGTGCCGGCCAGCTCGCCACCATCGGCACCATCGCCGACATTCGCGAAGCAACGCGATACGTAGACGGTCGCTGGGATCTCGTCACGCTCGGCACGACGCGCTTCCGCGTCATACGCCTTGATCGCGACGCGCCATACCTTCGCGCGGAGATCGCACTGCTTGATGAGCCAGAGGGTGGACCATCAAGTGATCTACTCAACGCCGCTGAACGTGTCTCCGCCGGCTTTGTTGGCTACCTTGAGCTCCTCCGCGGCGCTGATGAGCGCGACCACGGCGACGACGATGCCGGCGAAGAAGGCGACGACGAAGAAGAAGACGAAGAGATGCTGAGCGACG
>CALMIH010000099.1 GCA_937864085.1 uncultured Chloroflexota bacterium | reverse complement strand
GAGACGACCCAGACCTGATGGACGAGCCGCGCCTGATTGCGGCGCAATGCGGCGGGGTCACCATCGCCAGTGTCTATGTGCCGAATGGCCGTGAGGTTGCGAGCGGCTACTGGCGGGCGAAGCTGCGCTGGATGGAGGCGCTCACCCTCTGGTCAGGAGAGACGCTGAAGTCTTCGCCGCTCATCCTTGGTGGTGACTTCAACGTTGCCCCAACTGATGCCGATGTCTGGGATCCTGCGGCGCTGACTGGCGCCACGCATGTCTCGCCTGAGGAGCGCGCCGCCCTCACCGCCATCCTTGATGCGGGAGTGGTCGACACTGCCTGCGCGCTCGCCCCCAACGGCGAGCCGCCCGCATTCACCTGGTGGGATTATCGCGGCGGCGCCTTCCATCGCGGCCATGGGATGCGTATCGATCACCTGCTCGCATCACCGAACGCCGGTGCGCTACTCTCATACAGCGTGGATCGTGACGAACGAAAGGGGGCGCTCCCCTCAGATCACGCACCGATCACACTCACGGTCGAGCCGCCACGCTGATGAGCGTATGAAGACAGAGCAGCTCCGCGCACGAACAGCAACCTCTGCTGCAGAGTCACTGCCGCGCGCGGCGGCACTGTTGCGTGCTGGTGGACTTGTCGCCTTCCCCACTGAGACGGTCTACGGACTCGGTGCCAACGCGCTGGATCCGATCGCAATCGCGCGCATCTTCGAAGCGAAAGGACGACCAACGTTTGATCCGCTCATCGTGCACATTGCCGACCGCGCCGATCTCTCGCTCGTCCTCTCCCCCGCCGCACTCGAAGATCCACGCGTCGCTCTTCTTGCCGACGCCCTCTGGCCAGGACCACTCACGATCGTCGCGCCTGCAGCACCACGCATCCCGGGCCTCGTTCGGTCTGGCCTCCCAACCGTTGGCGTGCGACTCCCGGATCACGACCTTGCGCGCGCGCTGATTCGTGCCGCCGGAGCGCCAATCGCCGCGCCGAGCGCCAATCTCTTCGGTCAACTCTCCCCCACGACGGCGGAGCATGTGTTGGAGCAGCTCGACGGACGCATTGATGCGGTGCTACTCGGTGGCGCAACGCGCGTTGGGGTGGAATCGAGTGTCGTCTCACTCGTCCCTGGTGAGCCGGCGCGCCTGCTGCGTCCGGGCGGCATCCCGCGCGAGACGATCGCTGGGCTCCTTGCGCCGTTTGGCCCGCTGCTCGACGCGCCACTCGACACCGCAAACTCAGCTGACGCTCCAGCCGCAGCGCCTGGGATGAGCGCATCGCACTACGCACCACGCGCGCCGCTCCGCATCGTTGACGCTGATGCGCCTGAACTTGCTGGCCTCACCCACGTCGCACTCTTGGCACCTGATGCAGAGACGCTGGCTGACCTCCGCACAGCGGCCGCTGAGTTGCAGATCGTTGCTGAAGCGGCGCTCAGTGAGTCGCTCGATCCCGTTGCGGCAGCGGCGAAACTCTTCGATGCCCTGCATAGACTGGATGCCGCCCTTCGTGACGTGACACCTGGGAAGGCGGCGATCCTGACCACCCCGTATCCTGAGCCGGGACTCGGCCTGGCGATCGCTGACCGACTCCGCCGCGCCGCAGCGGCGAGCTGAGGAGAGAGATGGCCACACCGCGCAGCAACTGGCTCGCCGAAGCAATCAGCGGCGACGCGCTGCGTCGCTTCCCACAATCCATCCTTGGACAGGCGATCTTCGCCGTTGGCCTCTCGCTGATGGTGAATGGCGGGATCGGACTCCCGTCGTGGGAGATCCTGCATCAGGGCCTCGGCTACAAGCTCGGCATCACCATCGGTCAGGCGGCGCAGCTGAGCGGCCTCTTCGTCATCCTGCTCTGGATTCCGATTCGCCAGACTCCAGGACTTGGCACCATCTCCAACATCGTGGTGATCGGCTTCGTCATGGACCTAACACTCAACGCCATGCGCCTACTCGGCGTGCCAGCGAAAGAGGTGCTCAGCCAAGACCTCCCCGTTGCGGTTGCACTCACGGTGATCGGTACCGCACTGGTGGGACTCGGATCTGGAATCTATATCGGGAGTGGCAACGGTCCTGGTCCACGCGACGGACTGATGACCGGCTTCCACCGCCTCACCGGACGACCGATCTGGATCGTGCGCACGATCATTGAGATCGTCGTTGGCATTATCGGCATCCTGCTCGGCGGAACATTCGGATTCGGCACGATCTGGTTCGCCTTCACCATTGGCCCACAGGTGCAGTTCTGGCTTGCACGCGTTGACCCTTCAGGGCGAGCAACGAAGCAGTCGGCGGCGAGTAGTCGCCGTTAGCGCGGCAGCATCGCGTCGATCGCGATCGACGCAAAGATCACCGTGAGATAGGTGATCGAGAATCGGTAGAGGCGCGATGCGCCGCGCAGTAGCCCTTCACCAAGGACTTCGCTTCGCAGGCGCCAAGCGCGGAAGAGAAAAATTCCGCCGAAGACCAGCGCAACGGCAAGGTAGACGCTCCCCATTCCTGCAACCGCCCAGAGAATGAGGCTCATCGTCACAAGCAGGATCGTGTAGAGCCAGATCTGTCGCGCCGTCTCCGGCGCGCCGGCGGTCACTGGCAGCATCGGCACGCCAGCGGCGGCGTAGTCGGGGCCGATCCGCAGTGCGAGCGCCCAGAAGTGTGGCGGCGTCCAGTAGAAGACGAGAGCGAAGAGGAGGATCGGTGCAAGGGTAAGATCGCCCGTCACCGCCGCCCAGCCAATCACTGGCGGCAGTGCGCCAGCGGCGCCGCCGATCACGATGTTCTGCGGCGTGGAGCGCTTCAAGATCAACGTGTAGATCAGCACGTAGAAGCCGAGGGCGAGCAGTGAGAGGAAGGCGGCCATCGCGGTGGTGGTGATCGCCAGGAAGAGGAAACTCGCAAGACCAAGTAGCGCAGCGAAGCGCAGCGCCGAACCGAGGCTGATCGTCCCCGCAACGAGTGGGCGACTCGCAGTGCGCGCCATGCGCGAGTCAATGTCAACGTCAATGATGCAGTTGAAAACGTTCGCGCTCGCTGCACTCAACGTGCCGCCGATCAGCGTGCAGATCATCAGCGTGATCGAAGGGACGCCACGAGCGGCAAGGAACATCGCTGGGATCGTGGTGATCAAGAGGAGTTCCACGATGCGTGGCTTGGTCAGCGCAATGTAGGCGCCGATCTGCTCACGTCGCCCCATCTTGGCGCCACTCGTTCCATCGCCAGCTCCAACGTTTGACGCACGTGCCTCAAGCAAGGCGATAGCGGCCGCGCCAACAGTCAGCGCCCAGATCACCGTTGCAATGGCAACGTGGAGCGTCTGCGTCCACGGCGCAAGCTTGGTGAAGATCTGCAGCGCACCGATGACGCACTGCACCGCGAAGAGGGCGAGCGCTGCGCCAAGAAGCTGACGCGTCTGACGCGGACTCCCCGCCTCACGACGCACGATCCAGTAGGCGGAGATCAGGATCAGCGCAACGATCGCCGCGGCGTAGCGGTGCACCACCTGCGGGCTTGATACGGCGGTAATCGGCGGGAAGGGCGTCCCGCCCATCAGCGGCCAATCTGGGTAGAGGAGCCCGGTATCCGTTGCAGTGACGTTTGATCCGAAGAGGAGCAGCGCATACATGGCGCCGGCAGCGATGATCGGCGCCACCACGGCGCCACGTGCCTGCAGAATGCTGCCAATCCGCTCTGGGTACCCGCTCCGCGTCAACACCCAAACCTGAAGTCCGAGGAAGGCCATCGCCGTTGCGAGATGTGCGGTGACGGAGGCGCCAGAGTTCGACTCGAGAACCGTCTGACGGCCGAGCCACGCCTGGAAGAGCACGAGGCCAAGGAGCGCAACCGACGCCCCTTGGAGCGAGCGACGCCCCTTGATCCATCTGAATGCGGCGGCGACCACACCGAGTGCAATAAGGCCGATCAGCGCCGCAACGGTGCGATGGATCCACTCAAGCCACGCCTTGTAGTCGTCGAGCGGCGGGATGATCTGTCCGTAGCAGAGTGGCCAATCGGGGCAGCCCATTCCTGAATCGGTGGCGCGTACGATGACGCCAATCACGACGAGCCCGATTGTGGCACCGAGGAGTGTCTTCAGTAGTCGTCGGAAACTCTGCATTACCGTAATGATACGCGGCAACCGCCAAACCTGCGGTAGAGTCGGTTTATGAGAAGCGTCCCCTTTATCGCGACACTCTTACTGGTCGCCGCGTGCGGCGGCAGCAGCCCCGCATCGCCGCCCCCCTCTGAAAGCGGCGCCCCACAGAGCACGCGAAACGGTTGCATCAGCGAGTGGCCAGCACGAGGAAAGGCAACGAGCAGCGGACCGATCCCACTGCTGGTGAATAGTGACCTCGCCCCTGGCGAGAATCGACTCCTGCTCAGCCTTGTCGACGCAGGTGGCTTTCCACTTGGAGGACCGGACTGGAAGCTCAGCGCAGAGACATTCAACCTCACCGCTGATGGCTGCACACCGCTCGCCACAAAGATTGAGATTCCATTCACCTGGTCAATTGAGGAGATTCGCGGCTTCTTCATTGGCCCAGCAGAGATTCCAACCGGCGCAGAAGAACTCGGCCTCTCCATCAACGGCACTGATGCAACCGGTACTGCCGTCTCAATTCGCTTTGCGGCGCAGATCTGGCCAGAAGGGATCGCGCTACGACCGGGTGACGCCGCACCAACAGAGGCAACACCAACAGCGGCAACAAGCGAGCATGGGCTCGCCGGCATCAGTACCGATCCATCACCACTTGCGCGTCTCTACAAATACTCAGCAGCTGATCTACTCGCGGCAGGAACTCCGTTTGTCATGGTTTTCGCCTCGCCCGCCTTCTGTGTCTCACAGGCGTGCGGCCCCACGATGGAGGTAGTCAAGGCGGCGGCGGAGCGCCACCCAGGCGCGCTCATCATTCACGTTGAGCCGTACATCATGGAGTGGAACGGCGAGCGCATGATCCCAACACTTGACGCCAACATGCGCCTTCAGGCGAACGGGGCGGCAAGCGCATGGCGGCTCCCCGTTGAGCCGTGGGTCTACACGGTGGACAACAACGGGATCGTGATCCACTCATTCGAAGGGGTGATTGGCGCCACAGAGCTTGATGCGGCGATCAAGGAGATTGACGCCGACTAGCGGCCGCTACTCCCCGGTGCGCCAATCGGCTCACCCGCCGCACAGAGCGGACAGGCGCTCGCCTCATACGTTGGAAGGTTGAGCGTGAGCGCCGCAATGAGCGGGATCGACTCACGCCCAGAAACCTCAAGCGTGCGTAGATCCGGCGAGCGACTCGCAACGACCGCCGCCGCAACCGGGTGCGCCCCCGCCGCCAAGAGTGGTGGCAGCAGCGCCTGGAGCGAACCCCCCGTGGTCAGGATGTCGTCCACCATCAGCACGCGGGCACGAGGGGGAATCTGAAAGCCGCGGCGAAACTCTCGGCGCACGACGCCACCTTCGCCCGCAACCTCTTCGGCGAAGATGCCGCGCACACCGAGGAGGCGACCGATCTCATATGCGAGTAGGACGCCGCCGGTGGTTGGTCCAGCAACAAGGTCGATCTCGATCGCAGCCGCGGTGGCAACGACGAGCGCGCGTTCGGCGAGGAGCCGGCAGACCTCTGCCGCAGCGTCTGGATGTTGCAGGAGTGCCCACTTCTCTAGGTAGCGATCACCGTGTCGACCGCTCTTCAGCAAGAAGTGTCCACGCTGTAGTGCACCAGTTGCAAGGAGCAGCCCCTCTACACGGCACGCACTCAGCGTCTCATCGTGCGAACTCACCGGCGCCTGCGGATAGCCCTCTGGCGCTCGCAGTGGCTCTCGCAGTGGAAGGAGTGGCTCGCTCATGGTGAGAGCCTAGCGCGTGGTTGCACGGCGCAGCGCCGTGCCCACAAGGTCCGCAACTCGGGACCCACCACGTGATGCTGCCGCGCGCCGCGCCGACTCAGTCACAGCGCGCGGCAGGTCGGCATCAGCCCAGAGGGCGCTCCCCAGACTGATGAGATCTGCCCCTGCGGCGAAGTAGTCGAGCGCATCCGCAGGTGAGCCGATCCCACCACCACCGATGATCGGGAGTGCCCCGCTCGTCGCAGCGTTCGCCACTGCAGCAAGTGCGCGTGGCCGAATCAGTGGGCCAGAGAGCTCCCCCTCCCCCTCCGCCAGCGCGCTCGCCGCTCGCGTGCGGTTTGGCAGGAAGCCAACAGGTGATCCACTCACTGAGAGAAGGTCGGCACCCGCATCGGCTGCGGCCCCAGCAAGCTGCGCTGGCGTCACCACATCTGGGGACACTTTGACGATCAGTGGGAGCTCGGTGCTGTCACGCGCCGCATCAATGAAGCGTGTTGACTCTTCCAGCGAACTCTCCCAACGACTCCCTCCGAGCACGTCACTCGATACGGTGAGGTCCAACTCATACGCATCTGCGCCAACAAGGTCGGCACGTGACTCAAGGCGCGCGATCAGCTTGCCGAGTGAACCAAGATCTGCGGCGACGAGTGAGATCGCGATCGCGCAGGGGGTGGCGCGCCATGCAGCGCTGTGGCGATCAATCACCTCATCAACACCAGGATTCTCGCGCCCAATCGCATGCATCATCCCGCCAGGGACCTCCACCATGCGCGGCAGACCGGCGCCGCCACGCGCGGCGAGCGAAACGCCACGCGTCACAAAGAGGCCGACATCGCGCAGGTCAACAAGCTCCGCCGCCTCAGCGCCAAAGCCGAGTACGCCGCTCGCCGTTACGATCGGTCGCTCTAACTGGAGTGGGCGCTGACCGCTCAAGCTGAATCGTGCCTCGACGCTGCTCGGACTCGTACGCTCAGCGGTCATGAGTCCCTCTTCGTTCCGGCGGAGAGTCCTGGTGCGGAGACGGCGGGTCCTTCGCGGCAGAGTCGCACACTCCCGTTTGCACTACTAAACGTGCAGCCTCCGCATACGCCGCTGCCGCATCCGATCTCATGAGAGATGAGGAGCTGCAGCCAGGGCGCTGCTCCTGCTTGACGCGAGCGTCGCTTCCCTTTTGCGGTAGTGCGATCAATCGAACTCGCGGCACGTGCTGCGCTCGTCACGGCGTTGAGGAGGTCGCGTTCGCCAGAGGCGATCACCTGGTCGGCCCAGTCCGCATATGTTGGCATCAGGTCTGCGGCACTCCCCTGATGGCCAAGGCTTCCGTCCTCCGTTGCGACCACGATCTCAACCTGCTCAGGGAGGAGCGAGGCGGCAGGAAGCTCCGCCGCAGTGCGCGCCTCAACGAGGAGCACCACGCTGAGACCGGCACTGATCAGTGACGCCGCAAGGAGTCGAACCCAGGCGAAGCCTTCACCATCACTGACGATGAGGAGCTGCTGCGATGCGCTATCAATCTCAATCGGTTGGCCGATCGGCCCCACCACAGCGATCTGCGCACCCGCCATTAACTCTGCGAGTGAGTCGCGACCACCATCGGCGCGTGGCAGCAGCGCAACCTCAACGCTCCCTGCGAGGAGGTCAATCTTGGTGACTGGCGCAACGCGGCGGAGTCGGTAGCCTCCCGCCTCAGCGTGAACGAGGTGGAGTGCATGACCTGGTCGAAGCGTGGCAATTAGCTCAGGGACACGGAGCAACAGTGTGTTGCGTCCTGGGGAGAGTTCACCAACGGCGAGCAGCTGTGCGGTGACGGGCGACGCGCCCATCGCTCGGTTAAACCTTTGCGCCGCGGTCCCCGGCAACGCCGAGTCCAGCAATGATGGCACCCGTCGGTCGCGACGAGAGTCCCGCCGCACGGCGCAGCGCCGCTTCGAGTCGATCGTAGAAATCGGCGGCGGCCCAGAGCTCAACGACCTCAGCGGTTGATGCGCGATCCATACTGCTGCGCTTCCGCTCGTCAATGGAGCGAACACGGAACGAAAGGTCGTTCTCAAGGGTGAGCTGCGGCGCCTTCTCGCTCCCAGCAAGGAGAAGTGGCGTCACGCTCTTGAGCGTGTTGCGGTGCTCGCGAAGGTAGCGCCCGAGTCGATCCGCCGCGTGCTCAACGGCGGTGAGTCGCTCAGATCCCGCCGCCTCGGCAGCCGCCGCCACCTTGCGTGCAAGATCTGGCGCCATCACGCTGCGCTTCGCCGCCTTCTTGATCGGGCCCTTCTTCGCTGGCTTCTTCGTGGTTGCCATTAGCCGCGGTACTCAAGGTCGCGGGAGAGGCGCTCGCGCAGGAACATGGAGTGGTGTCGTTCAAACATCCACTCGCCAGCACGGTGACCAAGTGCGCGGGAGGACTCGTCACGCTCAAGGAGATCAAGGGTGCCGTAGTCGGGGAGATCGAAGAGGATCACGTTGTCAAAGTCCCAGCCGTGCGCAACGTTGTACCAGCCGAGGAACTTGATGCCGAACTTCTCTTCGTACGACTTCACCGTCTTCGGGAAGAGGGTGCGCATGAAGAACTTAAAGAAGGGGTCGCGCCCCCGTCGAATCGAGAAGTACGTTGCTAGGACTGGCATCAGCGAGATTCTCCCACGCCGCCGTCTCCGGTGTCGCTCTTGGCACGCTTCGCCTCGTCCTCTAGCTCCCCCACCGTCTTACTCCCGCTCGCGAGTGGCGCACGGCGACCACGTCGGTCGGCCGCCACGAGGCGCAGCAGGAAGATCGCGGTCTGCCCAACCAAGAGGAGCAGGACCACCACACCGATTAGGAGTGCGGTGGCGATCGCGGCTCCCCAGTTCAGCACCGCGGAGAGCGGCGCCAGAATAATGAAGACGACGAGCGCAACGACCTGAATCCAGAAGCAGCCGAGTCCGGGTCCGCGATCTGGACTGAGCGGCGCCCCCTTGTATTCGGGCATCTCTGGTGTCTCGTTGATGCTCATGAGAACATTGTCGCCTGCCAGGCGACTTCACCGTTAGTGAGCGTGAGCAGCACCGTACCTGACAGCTTGCGGCCGAGGAGTGGCGTATTGGCGCTGCGGCCAACCAGCGTGCCTCGGCTCACCGTCCAACTGGCGGCACGATCCACCACCAGAAGATTCGCTGCACCACCAACGGTGAGCCCGCGAGCGAGTTCTGGGCGACCGAGCACCGCCGCCGGTCCTGTGGTGAGCGCGGCAACAAGGAGTGAAAGCGGCAGTTCGCCAGCAGAATGCGCTGCGAGCGCCACGCTGAGTGCAGTTTCAATCCCAGCGATCCCGTTGGCGGCAAGGCCGAACTCGACCTCTTTCTTCTCACGCGAGTGCGGCGCATGATCGGTGGCGATCGCCGACGCCGTCCCATCGCGCAGTGCGGCGCGACACGCCGCCGCATCGACGGCGTTGCGAAGTGGCGGACAGACGCGAAGGTTTGTGTCGTATGCGCCAGCGGTTGGGTTGAGCTCAGCGGGCCGCCGATCGCTAAACTCCCACGCCCAGCGGCGATCGCCGGCGATCCAGGCGTCGGTGAGCGCAATGTGATGCGGCGTGACGTCGCAGGTGATCGGGAGACCTTCCGCGCGTGCTGTGCGCACCGCATCAAGTGCGACGGCGGTGGAGAGGTGTGTCAGATGGAGTCTTGCGCGCGGCTCGTCGTGCAACGCCTCGCGCAGCAGCGCAATGTTTCGCACCACGGCGCTGATCTCCCCCGCCGCTGGCCACGGCTTCAAGCCGAGTGACGTTGCAACGAGCCCATCAGCCGCCTCGCCACCGGCGGTGAGCGCGGGATCTTCGCAGTGCTCAATCAGTGGCAGGCCGAGCGCACCAGCGCTGATCAGCGCGTTACGAAAGAGTGCGGGATCGGCGATCGGGCTCCCGTCGTCGCTGAAGGCTACGGCGCCGGCGGCGGCGAGTTCGGCCATCGGCGAGAGGGCGGCACCAGCGCGGCCGAGCGTTGCGGCGGCGATCGGCATCAGCGTCAGGCCGAGCGGTGAATCGGAGCGCACCAGCTCGCGCAGCAGTGCGGTGTGATCGGCGGCGGGTTCGCTGTTCGGCATCAGGGCAACGGCGCCGTAGCCACCGTGCGCGGCGGCCGCCTCGCCGCTCGCCACATCTTCAGACGCACCTGCACCAGGCTGCCGGAAGTGCGCGTGCAGATCAACGAGCGCGGGGAGAATCATCTTTGTTGGATCCTTTGGCCCAGGCTCAGCTCCCTCAATAAAGGTGCGGCGCGCCTCAACAATCCCGTCGCGCCACTCCAGGCGCGCGATCTTCCCGCTATGCACCTCAACGGTGGCCACACCGGCGCGCCGACTCGCCGGATCAACAACCCAGTGATCCTTCAGGAGCGTTCGCTCCGCGCGCGGCCGGCTCATGCGTTCAGCTTTCGAGTTGCGGCGGGCGCAGTGAGTGGCGCGTCGCCACGGAGCGCCTTCCAGATCGCCGCCATACGGATCGGGATTCCTTCACTCACCTGTTCCAGGATCAAGCTGCGCGGACCGTCGGCAAGGTCCGGATGAATCTCCACCCCTTCATTCATGGGGCCAGGATGCAGCACCACGCAGCCTCGCGCCGCGTGCGCTGCGACGCGCTCTTCGCTCAACCCCCACTCCTGCCGATACGCCTCAAACGAACTCACCTCGCCACCATCAAGACGCTCGCGCTGAATCCGCAGCCCCATCACCGCGTCTGCGCCGTCAAGCGCCTCAGCAAGTGATGAGCAGAGCGTGATGCCGTCGCGCTGTTCAGCAAGCGAAGCGAAGCCACGTGTTAGCGCGGCGGGGCCGGCGAGTTGCACCTGTGCGCCAGCGGCGCGCAGCGTGTGTAGGTTGGAGCGTGCCACACGGCTATGAAGCAGGTCGCCAATGATCGCCACGCGGCGCCCCTTCAGCGTGCCGTCCTTTGCGCCGATGTGGCGCACGAGCACGGAGAGATCGAGCAGTGCCTGCGTTGGATGCGCATGCGAACCGTCGCCAGCGTTCAGCAGCGAACCGTCAAAGACGCGTGCCGCGAGCCACGCCGCGCCCGCGCGCTCATGGCGCAACACGATCACGTTGCTCCCTAAGGCGCGCAGCGTCTTCACCGTGTCCACGAGCGATTCGCCTTTCCCAACGGATGAGGTTGCCACCGCAACGCTGTTGACGTTGGCGCCGAGCGCCTTCGCCGCGCTCTCAAAGGAGATGCGTGTCCGCGTGGAGGACTCATAGAAGAGGGTGGTGACGTTCACGCCTTTCAGGAGATCAACGCGACCAGCGGGGGCCGCAAGGATGCGGCGCGCCGCATCGGCAGCCGTTAGATAGCTCGAAAGCTCGGCCCAGCTGAGTCCGGCAACGTCGAGGAGGTGTCGGTGGGTAGCGACCGTGGATGGCATGGGTCTCCCCCGCCCTCCCGCGCTCAGCCCTTCGCCTTGGCGGCGGCCTCGTTGGCGGCGAGATGCTCGGCGAGCAGCTCCACCTTCACAAGGTCCGTGCCGTCGAACTCCTTGACGCAGACGCGCACCACCTCTTCACTGGTAGTTGGGATGTTCTTCCCCACGTGATCGGCGCGGATCGGAAGTTCACGGTGACCGCGATCAATCAGCGCAACGAGGCGGATCGCCTTCGGTCGGCCGTAATCAATCAGCGCATCGAGTCCGGCACGAATCGTGCGACCCGTGTAGAGGACGTCGTCAACAAGGATCACCGTCTTACCAGTGATGTCGCCAGGAATGCTCGTCCCCTTATGCACGGGGGCGACGGAGATGGTGGAGAGATCGTCGCGATAGAAGCTGATGTCGAGCGTGCCGTACTCAACGTCCACGCCCTCGTGCTCCTTGATCGCCTGAACGATCACCTTGGCAAGCGGAACGCCGCGGCGCTGAATGCCAACAACAACGAGTCCTGTGCTTCCCTCTTTCTCAACGATCTCATGCGAGATTCGGATGAGGGCTCGGCGGATCTCGTCCGCGCTCATGACCTCTCGTGCCATTTAGGTTCTCCTCTCCACCGCCGGCCGTTCTCTGACGACCACGTTGCGGGTGCCGCCGAATGCTAGCAGGAGGCTAGGCGAGCGCCTTCCGCAGTTCCGCCGCCGCCTCTTCAGGCGCGATTGGGACCACCGGCACGCCTGAGGCGAGCTCCAAGCCACCGATCGGACGAAGGCGCGGGTGGATCTCCCAGTGCCAGTGATAGGTTGCGTCAACCCGCTCGCGGAGTGGCGCCGTATGGAGGAGAAGGTTGTACGGCGGCATGCCGATCGCCCGCAGACCCTTCACCGCCGCCTGCAGCGTCTCCGCAAAGCCACGCAGTGTTGCCGTGTCAACGTCACCAAAATCGGCGGCGTGGTTGTTCGGGATCACCCAGGTCTCAAAGGCAGAGCGACTCGCGAACGGCGCAATAACTGCACCGTACGGATCGCGATGCACGAGTCGCCGACCACTCGCAACCTCATCCTGTACCATATTGCAATAGGCGCAGCCGCCCGAGCGAATGGAGAGTCGCGCCGAACCGCCGATCTCTTCGGCGAGTCGGTGTGGCACCTGCGGCAGGTCGTACGACTCAAAGCAGAGGTGATCCGTCATCGCCCCCGCCTGTGCCGCCGCGTTGCGGACAAACTGGATGTAGGCCGTGGCGCCGTGTTCACGCGCGGCGCGAATCTGATCCCGGATCGCTGTGAGGAACTCCACCACAAGCACCGTTGGCACTTCATCGAGTTCGCGGTGCTCGCCACGCGGCGCGATCAGCGTGGACCAGGATCCCGCACGATCAACATCACTCAGCGTCATGAAGCCCGCATCCCCCGCCGCCGCATCCGTACGCGTCCCAACAGAATGGAAGGCTCCTTGGCGCAACATTCGTCGTGCAATGCTGCTCGCCTCCCCCTTCTAGCAGTTTGCGCACGCCGCCTGGCGCGCACCAGAGAGTCGCGCCT
>CALMIH010000098.1 GCA_937864085.1 uncultured Chloroflexota bacterium | reverse complement strand
TGGTCCTCGTAGGACCGTCTGGCTGCGGCAAGACCACCTCGCTGCGCATGATCGCCGGACTTGAAGACATCACTGGCGGCACGCTGAAGATTGGTGACGTGGTGGTGAACGACAAGGCGCCGAAGGATCGCGACATCGCGATGGTGTTCCAGAGCTACGCCCTCTACCCGCACATGACGGTGAAGGAGAATCTTGCCTTCGGCCTCAAGTTGCGCAAGGTCCCGAAGGATGAGATTGACCGACGCGTCAACGAGGCGGCGGCGATCCTCGATCTCGCCAAGCTGCTTGCGCGCAAGCCGAAGGAGCTCTCCGGCGGCCAGCGCCAGCGTGTCGCCCTCGGTCGCGCGATCGTCCGCGAACCGGCCGTCTTCCTGATGGACGAACCGCTCAGCAACCTTGACGCCAAGCTGCGCGTACAGACACGCGCGCAGATCTTGCGACTCCACGCCCGCCTCAAGACCACCGTGGTCTACGTGACCCATGACCAGGTCGAAGCGATGACGATGGGGACGCGGATTGCCGTGATGAACGACGGGCTCCTCCAACAGGTCGGCACGCCGCATGACCTCTATGACCTGCCAGTCAACCGCTTCGTTGCCGGGTTCATCGGCTCACCCGCAATGAACCTTCTGGAGGCGAGCGTCTCCGGGAAGAAGGTGAGCGCGGGCGGCATTGAGATTGAGGTGAGCGACGATCGCGCGAAGGCGCTGACCAATCGGAAGGGGGTCACGATCGGCTTCCGCCCCGAGCACCTGCACATTGGGAAGGCGGGGAAGGACGAGGCGCAGATTGAGCTTGAGGCGGACGTGGTGGAGTATCTCGGTGCACAGGAGCTGCTCCACTTCTCCACGAGCGCAGGCGACGTCATGGCCCTGGTTGACTCTGAGAACGCCACGAAGCGCGGCGCGAAGGTGAAGCTCGCACTCCCTCTGCAGAAGCTGCACCTCTTCGACGCTGAGACTGGCGCCGCGATTCGCTGATCGCCTAGGGCTGCCGGGCCTAGCGTCCGTAGGGACGCTATCGCTTGAAGGCGTTCCTCAAGACGAAGCCGATATTTGCTGGTCGCTCAGCGAGACGGCGCATGTACCAAGGGAACCAGTACTCGCCGTAGGCCACAAGGCAACGAACGCGTTCGCCGCGCTGCGCCAAGCTCAACTGCCGTGCTGTGTTGATGCCGTAGAGCATGGCGAACTCGTAACGCCGCTTCTCAATGCCGTGCTGTGCCACGTAGTCCAAGATCTGATCTTGGATCACTGTGTCATGCGTTGCGATGTGCAGCAGCGCGCCAGGCTTATCCGCGTTGGCATGAAGTAGCCGAATGCAGTTCTTGAAGTACTGCTCGTTCACTTTGGATTTTTCGGCAAACGCCACACCCGCTGGCTCCAGGTAGGCGCCCTTCACCATGCGAATCGTAGCGCCGAGTGCGGCGAGCTCCTCAAGGTCGCGGTCCGTACTGATCAGATACGCCTGAATCGCAATACCAACCTTGGTGGAGTGAGCACGTAGTCGCTTGAAGAGGTTGATCGTCCCCTGCGTGTAGGCGGAGCCCTCCATGTCAATCCAGAAGATCGTCCCCTGCGCTTCACACGCCTTCAGGATCTTCATGCAGTAGTTGAAACAGGCGTCCTGGTCTTGGTCGTAGCCGAGTTGCGTCGGCTTGATGGAGATCTCGCCGCTGATCCCAGCGCGCTTGATCAGGTCGAGCACCTTCAGGTAGTGCGCGTAGACCTCTTCGGCTTCAGAGAGCTGGCTGATGTTCTCGCCGAGCTTGGTGAAGATGGCGTTGACGCCGCTCGGCTGCAGTTGGACCGCCGCCGTGATCGCATCCTCGACCTGCTCTCCTGGCATGAACTTCCGGACGGAGAGGCGCACGAATCGGGTGCGCATCGCGCGATCGCGCAGCCAGGCGTTGGTGGAGGCCCAGAGCAGGATCTTGCGCATCAGGGACATGCGCCGATTATCGGGGAGCGCGCCAGATCCTGGGCGGAGTGGCGCGCATGAGGCTGTAACAATCTGCGCCTCCTAGCCTGCTTGGCGAGCCTCTCTCCACGAGGGGTTCACGCAGGAACTGCGATATCCGCATCCATATGGCACTTTCCGTGCTAATCTCGCCCCCTAGGAAGTCTGCGGTGCGAATTCCGCAGTAGAGGGTGTGAAGTATGGCAATCCAACCGCTCAAGATGCTCGCTCCAACGAGTAGCCCGGCCCCCCATCGCAGCGAACCTCCGACGGGTCCAACCGTCCAGCTTGACCCCGCCCGAATTGCCGCAATCACCGCCGCCGAATCGGCACGCCTTGATGCCAGAACCCAAGCGTCAGCGGCCGCCTATGCCCGTGCCGAGAAGTCGCTCGTTGGCGGTGTCCCTTCCAACTATCAGCGCCGCGCCCCGTACCCCATCTACCTCGAGCGCGGTCAAGGCCAGCACGTCTGGGACGTAGATGGCCACCAGTACCTTGATGTCCACAACGGCGTTGGCAGCATGGTGCAGGGCCACGCGCACCCGATCATTACCGAAGCGGTGGAGCGCCGCATGCGACTCGGGACACACTTCTCCGCCCCAACAGAAGATGCCTACATTGTAGCCGAGCTTCTCGCCGCGCGATGGAAGCTCCCACGCTGGCGCTTCGTCAACTCCGGTTCTGAGGCGACCATGGATGCGATTCGTATTGCCCGTGCGCTGACCAGCCGCGACGGGGTCATGAAGATCTTCGGCAGCTATCACGGACATCACGACTACGTGATGGTGGATATCGGTCTTAACGTCTACGACATGGGTGATCGTGAAAACTATCCATCAATTCCATACGGTAAGGGGATGCCAGATGCGGTGACGCAAATGACGATCGCTGTCCCATTCAATGATGCTCCAGCACTTGAGCGACGACTGGAGAGCCTCCAAGCCGAAGGGAAGCTTCCCGCCTGCTTGATCATGGAGGCGGCAATGATGAACTGCGGCGTGATTCTTCCAGAGCCTGGCTACCTTGCTGACGTTCGACGCATCACCAAGAAGTACGGGATCGTCTGGATCGTTGACGAAGTGAAGACAGGACTCACCGTTGCCGCGGGTGGCGCAACAGAGCTCTTTGGAATCCAACCAGACATGGTCTGCCTCGCCAAGGCGCTCGGTGCCGGACTTCCAACGGGTGCGATCGGCGCAACGGATGAGGTCTGGGCACCCGTCCTCTCAGGCAAGGTCTATATGGTGGGAACCTTCAACGGCAATCCGCTCGTGATGGCGGCGGCGCGCGCAAACCTTGAGCGCGTCATGATTCCCGAGGCGTACGCCCACCTGAGTGAAATCAATACGAAGCTCCTCGATGGAGCGCAGGGGATCATCAATCGCTACCGGCTTGCCGCCTATCCAGTGGGAATTGAATCAAAGGGCGCGATCAACTTCGCCACCACAAAAGTGGTGGACTACGAGAGCTACAAGAGCGCCCAGCCGAGAGAGCTCATCGATCTCCTCTGGCTCTGGAACATGAACCGCGGCATCTTCGGCACCCCAGGCCGTGACGAGGAGTGGACACTCTCAATCGGGATGACCAGCGCCGATGTTAACCACTACCTCGGTGTCTTCGAGGAATTCGCCTCCGAACTGACGCGCTAGCGCGGCCTTCGCTGGCGAGCAATGCGGATCAGCGTGTCGCGTTCGGTGAGGGTGAAGCGACGCAGGCGAGCCGCGTCAACCGCGGGTATGCCGCTCTTCGGATTATCAATGCGCGCAAGGAGCTGATCGGCAACGCTGATCATCGCCGCTGGATCGCCCCAGAGGGGAAACGACGCGGAGCGGAACCAGTCGCGGGCAAAGGTGACGTCGGTTGAGCCGAGCTTCTGCAGTGCCTCCGCGAGGAGTGGCTGGTACGGCACCAAGAGCTCCCGCTGCCACGGCCAGGCGAAGCCGGCCGTTGCGGCAAGCGTGCGCTTTACGCTCCCGTATCCATCTGCCGTGAAGATCTTCTCCCACGCCTCACGCTTCGCTGGGATCGTCGGCGCTGCGGCGGCGGCGGTTAGCAGGGCGCGCTCGCCTCGGTCGCTCGGATCGCGCTCCGCTTCGGCGCGGAGGCGCTCTGCACTCTGCGGCAGGCCGAACGATGCGCCGCGAATGAGGAGTGCCCAGCGATAATCCTGGTCAATCTCAACACCGTTGAGCGGTGTCTCGCCGACGGCAACCTGCCAGCCCTTCTCCACGTCACGCGGCGTGACTGCGGCAAGGACTAAGACGCGCGACCAGACGATGCGCATCGCTTCACTGCCTCCGCGTGCGAGCCGTTCGCGCGCCGCCTGCACGATGCGGCTCCCCCACTCCTCGCGCTCACCGTCTGGGAGGTAGCGGAGGAGGAGCGGCCCAAGTGTTGACTCAACGATCTGTTGCACGATGGCGTCGTCTGGCTCCTTCGGAAGTCGCTCCACAAAAAGTGCGGCGTATTCGGTGCTAGAGAAGCGGCCGTCGCGCATCATCTCCCAGATCGCCGACCAGAGCACCTGGCGGAGCAGGCCGTCGGGGATCTCTTCGAGGCGTGTTGTGGCGAAACGCAGCGTTGCGTCATCAAGCGCCACCTTCCCAATGGCGAGATCGTCATGGTTCGGGATCACGGCGAGCGGTAGCGGTCGACCGACCGCCGAAGGGATCTGCGCTGCGGCGCCATCCAGCAGCACCTCATGCGGCTCGATCGTGAGACCGCTCCGACCGGAGTAGATCAGCGCCACACGGATGAGGTGCTGGCGCAGCACTGGATCGCCAGAGGCGACCTCTTGGGTCGCTGTGAGCGACTGAATCGTGCTGTTTGTGTTGGCGACAACCTCTGCGCCGAGTCGATTCGGTCCGCTTGTGCGCAACCACTGTGCCGACCAGTCGCCAAGTGGGACGCCGCTCCCCTCTTCAAGTGCGGCGAGGAAGTCGGCGAGCGTGGCGTTGGCGAAGGCGTGTCGCTGGAAGTAGAGGCGCAAGCCAGCGGCGAAACCGGCGCGACCGAGGCGCGCGCCGAGCTGCTTCAGGACGGCGCCCCCCTTCCCGTAGGTGATGCCGTCGAAATTGAGGAAGGTCTGATCGGTATCCAGCACCGTTCCTGCGATTGGATGCGTGGTCGGCGCGTCATCTTCTCGGAGCGCCCACGCCTTCAGCTGCACGTTGAATTCGCGCCAGGCGTTCGGGTACTGCGCCCCCTCGGTCAGACAGAGGTAGGAGACGTAGGTGGCGAACGATTCGTTGAGCCAGAGGTCGTCCCACCAGCGCATCGTCACAAGGTTGCCGAACCACATGTGGGCGATCTCGTGGAAGACGACCTCGGCAAGGTCGGTGATGTCACTCGGCGTTGGCGTGCTGCGGAAAATGTAGCGCTCGGTGTACGTGATAAGTCCCACGTTCTCCATGGCGCCAACATTGAACTCTGGACAGTAGACGTGATCCATCTTGTCGAACGGATACTCACGCCCAAAGAGTTCGCCGTAATAGATAAAGGCCTGCTGCGTCATCTCCTGGAAGCGATCGTGCTCTAGATGCTTCGCAAGGGAGCGGCGCGACCAGAGGCCAACGGGGATCGGCTCGGCACGGCGAGGGATGCGAACCTCGCGTCGCTGACCAACAAAGGCCCCCGCCGTCACGGCGAAGAGGTAGGCGGAGAGGGGCGGTGTCTCGGTGAAGCTACGCAGCGAACGTCCATCCGCGTCAGCCGCGCCGACTGCGCGCTCTGCGCCGTTCGCCATCACCGCCCACTCGGCGGGGGCGAGCACCTCAAGGGTTAGGCGCGCCTTGATATCTGGCTGATTGAAAAGCGGCGCCATGCGGTGTGCCTCGTACGGCTCAAAGTTGGAGTAGATGTACTCGGCACTGTCTTCAGGGTCAACGAAGCGGAAGAGGCCATCGCCCCCCGTATCAAAGAGGTTCTCGTACTCAACCTCCAGCAGGTTTTCGGCGCCTGGCTTGAGCTGGTCCCGAGCAAGGGTGAGGCGGTAACCGTTCCACTGCGGGTTCGCGACCGCAGCGCCGTTGAGGCGCATGGCGCGGATCGTCTCCCCACGGAAGCAGAGGAAGATCGGACCGCTCACCGCTGCGGCAAGGTTGAATCGGATCGCGATGCGTCCGCGGAATCGATCTGACCCGGCGTTGAAGTCAAGGCGCAGCGCATAGGAGACGCTGCTGACTGCGGCGGCGCGTGCGATCGCCTCCTTGTGGGTCAGGAGGTCACGTGCATCAGCTGGCGGCGTGCTGATCGTTAGCGGCAGTGGTGACATGCGGTAATTCCTCCCTATCCCTTCAGCGCCGCATCTCGCCAAGCGGCAAGGTCCACCTCGCGCAGGCGTGGCGCATCGGTGAGGGCACCACTGCGCCCGCGTTTGCCGATCGGCCTCCCATCAATCTCATGAATATCCGCGGTGAAGTCGATCGGTCGAGTGCCAGAGATTGCACTCCCCACTGCGTAGGTGTCAACCGGAGATTTCGCCGCCTTGAACTGCGCGATGCGCTCCACGGTGAGCCCACCGGAGATGACGATCTTCGCCTGCAGTGCACCGGCAGCATTGAGCGCGGCGCGCACCTCAGCGACGAGTTCAGGTGTGACGCCGCCCAGTTCACTGGCGCGATCAAGTCGCACACCGCCGAGTCGATCACCGAGCGCCGTTGCAACGCGCGTCGCCTCCTCTGCCTCGTCGCGGAAGGTGTCAATTAAGACGATGCGTGGCACCTCAGGGTCCATGGTGCGATCGAAGGCGAGCGCCGCCTCCACCGTATCGCCATATATCAGGACGAGCGAGTGCGGCATGGTTCCCACGGGAGCGATCTGGTGGCGCGCGCTCCCTGCTGTGGTGGATGCGCCGAGGGCACCGCCAATCAGCGCCGCGTGATCGAGCCGATCCGCAACGTTTGGATGCACGTGGCGCGCGCCGAAGGCGATCACCCGTGTTGGTGCCGCCGCATCAACGATGGCGCGCGCGGCGGTCGCCCAGCCGGTGCCGTGCGCCATGGCGCCAAGGTAGGCGGTCTCCAAGTGAGCGAAGCTGAGATACGGCGCGCGAATGCGGAGAACGATCTCTTTTGCCGCGATCGTGTCGCCATCGCGCAGCCCCCAGACCGTCGCGCGGCCAGCCGCTGCGTCGTCCTTGAGCGCCACGGCGAGGAGCGCTTTAGCCTCATCAATCCCGCAGAGGGTGGCCCCCTCCTTGCGGCAGAAGACCTCCATCGTCACGATCGGATTTCTGCCGTCGTGTTTTAGGACCGCCTGCGTCCGGAGGAAGTAGACGTCGGCGTTGACGCCACTCAGCGTTGCTGGCAGTGGCCCTGGGACGGGTCGCGTGGGGCGATCAAGTTCAGGCATGCGGCAAGTGTAGCCGTCGCCCTCCACCCGCTTGAGGCGGGGTGCGCTACCCCTCGAGTCGCTCTGCCAGATCGCCAGCGGCTGCGAGCAGTGCACCGTTGCGGCGCGCGGTGCCAGGGTCGGGCGGGATCTTTCCGCCGATCCAGATCCACTCAGCGGTCTCGGCCACGATTGCATCGGCGATCAGGACCACGCGCGCAAGCCCTTCAACGAGCTGTGCGCCCGTCGCCTCCTCAGCACGAAGCTCAACGCTCAGCGTCGGCCGTCCATCGGCGGCAATAGAGAACTTCGCAAAGGTGAATCGATCGCTCCACTCAAGCAGCTGCCGATACGCCTTGCGCAGTCCGTCACCGAGTGGTGGCGCAAGGTGCGCCCAGATCAGCAGTGCGCCCCCTTTTCGGGCGTCATTGATGAGGGTGACACGAAGGCCTCGTCGCTTCGCTCCGTCAAGCTCAAGATCCCAGACGGTTGCATCGTCTCGCTGATGCGGTGGAGAGGTGACAATACCGAGCGAGGCCAGAAGCGTGGGGATTTCCGACGGGTTCAGCATGTCGCAGTATCGCAGCGCGTCAGTTCGCTGGGCAGGATCCGGCGGGGAGGTACTGCTGAATGCAGACGTACTTTCCACCAGAGAGCAGCGAGAGATGAAGGTGTGGGCCCGTGACATTGCCGGTTGATCCGACAAAGGCGATCAGCTGCCCAGCAGAGACGAAGTCACCCGCCTTCACGCGCCAGCGTGGCTCGCTCGTACGAGAGCCGTCACCAATATGCCCGTAGATGCTCACCATTGACTTGCTGTGCGCAATCCAGACCCAGGCGAGCGGGCGCATCCCCCTCCAGACCACGCAGTACGAACAGGTGCCAGCAATCATCACCTTCCCCGTTGCTGCGGCATAAATTGGCGTCCCTGCTGGCGCCGAAATATCAACACCGTTGTGAAAGTACGGAGCCCCTGATGGGCAGTCTGGGTTGCGCGGATAGATCTTCCAGCTGACGCAACCAAACTTTTGCGAAATATACGGACGATAGCCGTTCCCTGACTGAACAAATCCCGCTGCGGTGCGTGCGACCGGCCAGGTCCAGCCTCCCTGATAAAGGATCGGCAGCGACGACCCGAACTGCTGCTTCAACAGACGATCAACAATGGATTTCACCTGCGCCTCTTCCGCCTTGAGCGCAGCAACGGCGGCGGCAAGCTTCGCCTTGTCGTTGAGGACGCGGTCCATCGCCGCCTGCTGCGCGCTGATCGCCTTCTTCTGTGCGGCAATCGCCTGTGCGAGGCGCACCTTCGCCGCTTCAAGCAGCTTCACCTGTGCATCAAGTGCCGCCTTCTGCTTTGCGGCGGCGCGGCGAAACTTTTCCGTCTCCGCACGGTTCTGACGCACCTGCTCTTCAATTGCGGCGAGGCGAGCGGCGTCACGACTGATCCCTTCGGCGAGAGAGACGTCAGCCTTGCCGAGTGCAGAGAAGCCCGCAAGATCAATCAGCAGGTCAGTAAAGCTCTGGCTGGAGAGGAGGGTCCAGAGTGGCGGTGTCTGATCGGCGATATAGGCCTCACGGATGCGCGCGGAGAGGATCGCCTGCCGCGCCGCGAGGTCGCGCGCCTTCTCCTCCTGTTGTCGCACGAGTCGCGAGATCTCCGCGTCGAGACGTTCAACCTCTGCCTCAAGCTTCACGAGTTCGGCCTTCGCCTTTTCAACAACGACGCTGAGGCGTGCAACCTCGGTGATGATATTGGCGAGTGAGGCGGTGTTCTTCGCGAGTGCTGCGGTGGTCGCCTTCAGCTGCGCGGCGAGCTCCTTCTGCTGGTTAATCAGTGCATTGAGCGCCGCCTGCTGCGCGGCGAGCTGCGCTGCGAGCTCCTTCTGGCGCGCCAGCGCGTCATCGAGTTGATCGGCACGAGCGGGGGCAACCTGGCTGAGGCCGAGTCCAACAATCAAGAGTGGGGCAACGAGCAGCGCAGCAAGGCGCGCGCGCCACGTCGACAGTATTCGGTTCGGAGCAGTGCGGGCTACCATCGCTGCCTCCTATCCTCTGATAGGCAGCGTATCAGCCTCAGCGACGGACGCCACCACCCATGGCGAGCTCCACGAGCGTGGAGTGCGCCGCTCCAGTTGAGCCGCGACCAGCCCACGGTGCGTTGGCGCGTCGATACGCGGTCCCTGCAATATCAAGGTGCACCCACGGGACCGTGGTGAATTCGCGCAGGAAGAGGCCGCTACGGATCAGCATCGCCTCGCGTGTCCCCGAGTTCTGGAAGTCGCCCGCCCAGCTGTCCATGTTCTTCATATAGGCGTCGGCGAGTGGATACGGCCAGTAGACCTCTCCCGCCCGGCGTGCCGCAAGGTGCGTCTCAGCGAGGAAGTCTGGATCCGTGCCGCAACTACCCGCCACCTCACCACCGAACGTTGAGTTGACGATGCCGGTCAGCGTTGCAACGTCAATAAGGTGCGTTGCGCCAAGGTCGCGCTCAGCAAAGTGGAGTGCGTCACCGAGGATCAGCCTCCCCTCTGCGTCGGTGTTGGTGATCTCCACGCGCTTCCCGTTCAGCGCGGTCACCACGTCGCCCGGTCGCGTTGCGTGGCCCGACGGCATGTTCTCAACGCAGGCCGCAACGGCGTGAATCACGCGACCGGGATCAAGCTGCGCCACCGTGGCCGCAGCCTCAATCACCGCAATGGCGCCGTTCTTATCCATCTTCATCTCTTCCATGCCGTCGGCAGGCTTAATGGAAATGCCACCAGTGTCGAAGCAGACGCCCTTCCCCACCATCGCGAGTCGGCGACCAAGTGGATCCTTGCTGCGCGGCGCGCCGCTAGAGAGGACCACCATGCACGGCGGATTATCTGATCCGCGACCAACGGCAAGGAGCATCCCCGCCCCCATGCGCTCCAGCTCCTTGACGCCGATGATGCGCGCGCGGAGCCCAACGGCGCGGGCGCGATCGCGCGCCTCCTCCGCAATGCCGAGTGGCGGCATCTCATTCGCCGGACGATTCGACCAACGCTTGGTGCGCACGGTGCCGTCCGCGATGATCTCTGAACGACGGACCGCAGCCTTTGCAGCACTCAGATCACAACTCGATGGGAGAAGAATTTCAAGAAGTTCGAGTGGCGCAGGGAACAACTCCACGTGACTCTTGCCGTCGAGCCCTTCATGGAATGAGCCTTCAATCACGCCGCGCACAATCAACTCAACGGCGACTACGCCAGCGTCGAGCCGCTCCTTGCTGCGCGCATCAATTCCTGCGCCGAATGACGCACCGCCGTTGGCGTAGAGCGCCGGCGCATCACCCTTCAGCGCCGCAACGATGGGTGTTGCGTCAATGGCAAGGCGTCGCACATTGCGCCCGGCGAGCTTGCGCGTCACCGCCGCGGCCCAACGGAGCAGCGCCTGGCGGTCGAGCGTCTCGGCGCTGCCGAGTCCGGCGAAGAGGAGCTGCTCGGCGGGGAGGCTACCTGCTGGTGCCGTTGAGAAGGAGAAGCGCTTTGATGGGGCGTCGCCAACGGCGCGCAGTGCGGTGAGCTGACCGCCGCTGCGGCGATCCACCTCATTTAGGTGCGCTGAAGTTCCCTTCTCCGAGCTTCCCTTCCCGTTAATGAGTGGGATGGCGAGAAGGCCGCTCTTCGCAGTGGCGCCACCGAGGCCACCGGCACTGACCTGAATACGCATCGCGTCACCCTCTCTCTTCGTCTCCGCGCTACTGCGCAGAGACCTTGCGACGCAGGTAGCCGAGACGACCCCCCATGTCGCGCGGGGTGAAGCCGAACTCGCGTTCTACCGCATCGGTTGCCCCAATGTTATCTAGCGCCAACTGTCGCAACTGATCTGTTGCGACGGGGAACGGGAGGCGAATCAACTCCGAGGCGCCAGCAACGAGCGAGATGAGCGGCACTGGCATTGGCACCACGGCGCGTCGCTTCCCAAGGGCACGTGCCACCTCCTGGGTGATCTCCGTATAGGTCCAGTAGCGCGGGCCACCGAGTTCATACGAGCGGCGCACCGTTGATGAATCGCCGAGGGCCTGCACGATGGCGCGGGCAACATCGCCGATCCAGATCGGCTGGAAGCGGCTCTTCCCGTTCCCTGGAACAGGGACCACAGGTGCTGGGATCTTGACGAGTGCCGCAACGATGTTGAAGAAGCCGTCGCGCTCCCCCCAGATGAGGCTCGGCTTCAAGATCGTCCAGTCGAGCGACGATTCGCGCACTGCGCGTTCGGCGCGCGCCTTGGAGTTGGCGTAATGCAGATCGGCGCGCTCCTCTACTCCGAGTGCACCGAGTTGAATGAATCGTGTCACGCCAGCTGCCGTTGCGGCGGCGACAAGATTGACGGTGCCGCCCGTGTTGACGCGCTCAAGATCCTTCCCGTTGTTCCAGTCGCGCGCTAACGCAACAAGGTGAACGACCGCCTGGCACCCTGCGAGTCCCGAGGCAAGCGTTGATGGGTCGGTCACATCGCCGATACGCGTGGTGAGGCCCGCCTCGCTCACGCCAACGCGCTGGCGCAGCGCGGTCGCAGCGTTCGCAGTTCGAACGAGTGCCACCACGCTATGCCCCGCCTCAATCAGTGCGGGCACCACATGACTCCCAACGAACCCTGATCCGCCAGTAACGAAGACTCGTGCCACTGGTTACCCCTCTCTGCTACGGCTCGACCCCTCTATGATGCGCCGATGAGTGGCGCACTGCTCGCAGGTATCTTCGCAGGCTATGCGATCGCCGTCCCCGTGGGTGTGATCGCCGTGCTGATCATTGAGACCGGCATGGCGGGGGGACTCCGCCGCGGGCTCGCTGCAGGGGCGGGGGCTGCCACCGTTGACCTCTGCTACTGCACGAGCGCGCTGGTGATCGGCGGCCTGTTGAGCCAAGCGCTCACACTCATCTTGGTACCGCTGCAGGTGCTCTCTGGCGGCGTGCTGATCGCAATCGGCGTACGCGGACTCACCGCACTCTGGATCCACCGCGGCGTTCCAACTGCGAATCTCAACGACCCGCGCGTGCGCGGCTCAGCGTGGCAACTTTATCTGCGCTTCATCGTCCTCACCGCGCTGAACCCCGCAACGGTGCTCTACTTCCTTGCGCTCGCCGTTGGACTTCCAGGGCTCGGGAGTGATCCGCTCCAGGCGGTTGCGTTCACGGCGGGTGCCGCTGGCGCGAGCCTCTCCTGGCAGTTGCTCCTCGGCGCGATCGGCGCCGCCGCTGGTCGACTCCTCCCAGAACGCGCCGTTGCCGCTACGCGACTCGTTGGCCAGCTGCTGATCATCACCTTCGGCACACGCATCGCACTCGGCGCACTGGGGATCGTTAGCTAGCGCGCAACTTCGCGCTGCGAAACTCGATAAGGAGTGCGGCAAGTTCGGCCGCGTCGCGCGCAACACGTGTTGGCAGCTCCGCGCCAAGGAGCCCCTCAGCGCTGGCGGTCACACCCGTCAACATCAAGATGGAGCGCACGTCAGCCGCATGCGCTGATGCAATATCTGTTGCTGGTGAG
>CALMIH010000097.1 GCA_937864085.1 uncultured Chloroflexota bacterium | reverse complement strand
GCCTCAAGGGCGCGCTCCTGCGTCAGGTAGAAGCAGCCGAGCACCATGTCGTGCGTTGGGGTGACGATCGGCGTGCCGTCCGCCGGCGAAAGAAGATTGTTGGAGGAGAGCATCAGCTCGCGCGCCTCCTGCTGTGCCGCCTCTGAGAGCGGCACGTGCACGGCCATCTGGTCGCCGTCGAAGTCGGCGTTGAACGCCGTGCAGACGAGTGGATGGATGCGGATTGCGGAGCCCTCAACGAGCACTGGCATGAAGGCCTGGATGCCGAGGCGGTGCAGTGTTGGGGCGCGGTTCAGCAGGACCGGGTGGTCCTTGATCACGTCGGCGAGCACATCCCAGACGGCGTCCGTTGCGCGCTCGGTGAGGCGCTTGGCGCTCTTGATGTTGTGGGCGTGGCCAAGCTCAACAAGCTGTCGCATCACGAACGGCTTGAAGAGTTCGAGCGCCATCTTCTTCGGGATACCGCACTCGTGCAGCTTCAGCTCTGGCCCAACCACGATGACGGAGCGGCCAGAATAGTCGACGCGCTTGCCGAGCAGGTTCTGACGGAAGCGACCCTGCTTCCCCTTCAACATGTCGCTGAGCGACTTCAGGCGGTGATTACCGGTGCCAGAGATGGCGCGACCACGTCGGCCGTTATCAATGAGGGCGTCGACCGCCTCCTGGAGCATGCGCTTCTCGTTGCGCACGATGATCTCCGGCGCGCCGAGTTCGATCAGGCGCTTGAGTCGGTTGTTGCGATTGATGACGCGGCGATAGAGGTCGTTCAGGTCTGAGGTGGCGAATCGACCACCGTCGAGCTGCACCATTGGGCGCAGGTCTGGTGGGATCACGGGGAGGACGGAGAGGATCATCCACTCTGGTCGCGCGCCGGAGCGGCGGAAGGCCTCAATGAGGCGGAGGCGCTTGATCGCCTTCTTACGGCGCATGCCGGCGGTGTTGCGCACCTCAACGGCGAGCTCCTTCGACTCGGCGTCAAGGTCCATAGCCTCAATCAATTCGCGCACTGCCTCGGCGCCCATTCCGGCGCGGAAGATGCGTGCGCCACGTGGGCGCTCGCTGCCAAACTTCGCATCAAGGGTGCGGAAGCTGTCGAGTTCGTCGTCACGGCCAATTTCAGGAAGCAGTTGATATGGCTTCAGGCCGAGGAGCGCCTTCTTCTCCTTGGCGATCTCCTCCTTACGGCTCTGTGCGGAGGTCTTCGCGTTGGCGCGCAGGCCGGCGATCTCACCTTCTGCGAGCGCCTTCAGATCGGCGCGCTTCTGCTCGCCCTCCTTATTAATCTGGTCCTTCTGGTTCGTGAACGCCTCTTCCGCGTCGAGCGATGCCTGCGTCAGGACGGCGCGCAGTCGCGCCTTCGCCTCCTTGCCGCCCACGGCACGGTCGGCAACGATGATCTCTGCGGTTGGCTCAAAGATGATGGCGCCATCGGCTGCCGCTTCGCCAATATCGTTGATCGCCTTCTCGGTGAGCTGCGCCGCCTCACCCATCGCCTGGGCACGCTCGGCACGATCGGATTCAACCTGCTCAAGGCGGGCACGAATCTCGCGGTCCAACTCAGTAAGTTGTCGCTTGAGGCGCGCGTTGATCTCGCTCTCCTCTTCGGCGGTTGCGCCACCGCCGCGGCCGGCGAGCTCGTCGTCCAGACCCTTCAGGGCCTCCTTGCGGGCAACTTCATCAACGCTCGTGACGATGTACTGCGCGAAGTAGAGGACGCGCTCAAGGTTTCGTGGTGAGATCTCCAGAAGAGTGGCCAGACGGCTCGGGGTCCCCTTGAAGTACCAGATGTGCGAGACCGGGCTCGCCAATTGAATGTGGCCCATGCGCTCGCGGCGAACCTTGGATCGGGTGACCTCAACGCCGCACTTGTCGCAGATAATTCCCTTGTAGCGGATGCGCTTGTACTTACCGCAGTAGCACTCCCAGTCGCGCGTTGGCCCGAAGATGCGCTCGTCAAAGAGGCCGTCCTTCTCTGGCTTCAGCGTGCGGTAGTTGATCGTCTCAGGCTTGGTGACCTCACCCTTTGACCAGCCGCGGATCTGCTCCGGGCTAGCAAGCGCAACACGGATCGCGTCAAAATTGTTGACTTCCAACATCTCTCGCTCCTCTCCTGTGTTCCGCTACTTAGAAATCTGCGCCGGACTCAAAGCCCGACAGATTAATGCCAAGGTTTGGCGTTGCGTATCCACCCGGATCCTCAAGCAGCTCGATCTGCTCGTCGTTTGCATTGAGGATCTCCACGTTGATGCCGAGGCTCTGGAGCTCCTTGACGAGCACCTTGAACGACTCCGGCACGCCTGGCGCCTGGATGCGCTCGCCCTTGACGATCGCCTCGTATGCCTGCACGCGGCCAACGACGTCGTCGGACTTCACCGTGAGAATCTCCTGCAGGATGTTTGCGGCGCCGTAGGCCTGGAGTGCCCAGACTTCCATTTCGCCGAATCGCTGGCCGCCGAACTGGGCCTTACCGCCAAGTGGCTGCTGCGTAATCAAGCTGTATGGGCCGGTTGAACGTGCGTGGATCTTGTCTTCGACAAGGTGGTGCAGCTTGAGCATGTAGGTGACGCCG
>CALMIH010000096.1 GCA_937864085.1 uncultured Chloroflexota bacterium | reverse complement strand
CCTGCGTGAAGCGGCGCAACTCGAGATCGGCGTCCCCGCAACCTCTCCCGCCGTCGTCACTGAACTCCTCGCTGCAGATCTTCATGGCCTGTCGCCACTGATCGTTGATGTGGAGGTTGATACGGGACTCGGTCGTGACGGCATCCTTCCAGACGAGCTAAAGGAGCAGTTGACGCTGCTCCGCGCCGCGAGTGATCGCATCACGCTGCGCGGCATCTGGAGCCACCTCACCGCCGCAGAGGATGCCCCTCGATCTGAACGACAGGCTGAACGACTGAACGAAGTGGCTGATCAGCTCGCCGATCCTGCAGCTGGTGGCCTCAGCGTGGGGCTCGAGCGACACCTCGTCGGCTCTGGCGGACTACTGACCATGGGTGGCACGCAGCACATTGCGCGCGTGGGGATTGCCCTCTTCGGCGTGGTGCCGAATGCGCTGCGCTCCACCTCTTCGGCCGCGGACATTGGCCTTGCGTCGGTCTATCAGCTGATCGCCCGACCGATTCGAATCGCAACGCTTCCTGTGGGACACGGCGTGGGCTACGGCCCGCACTTCGTCGCAAAGCGTCCATCACGCATCATCACCCTGCCGATCGGCTATGCGGATGGAATCTCGTACCACGACAAGGATCGCGCTGAGGTGCTCGTTCGTGGCGTGCGGCTCCCAGTGGTCGGCACGATCGCGATGGACTCGATCACGATTGATGCAACAGATCACCCGGCGAAGGATCTCAGTCCGTTGGATGACGTCATCATCATTGGTCGATCCGGCGACGAGGTGATTGAGCCGGTTGATGTTGCGCGTCGCCGCGAGACGATCACCAATGAGGTTTCAACCAGCTTTACTAACCGACTTGCGCGTGTCTACACACGTGCAGGACTCCCCGTCGCGGTCGCCACGCTGATCGAGGCCACCCCATGATGGAGGTCGCCCCATGAGCAAGAGCCTGCGCGAGGGGAGCGAGATTCGCCACGCGGCGCCACTTCTCTTGGTGGTCGAAGGGCTCGACACGATCTCGGCCGCACTCGTGCGCGAGGGTGGAGGGGGTGAGGCGCTGCTTGGCGCGCTTCGCGTTCCGCGTGGCGGTTCAATCGAGGCGCTTGCCGCGACGCTCGCCGCAGGCGCAGGTCTCTCGGGAGTGACAGAAGAGGTGCGAGGTGGTGTGGCGGAGGCT
>CALMIH010000095.1 GCA_937864085.1 uncultured Chloroflexota bacterium | reverse complement strand
CAGCTCGCCACTATCTGCGCCACGCGGCGTCTGCTCATTCGCGGGAAAGATGCGGCCGAGATCGCCAAGGTTTGCCGCACCTAAGAGGGCGTCGGCAACGGCGTGCAGCACCACATCGCCATCCGAGTGTCCGCTGAGTGCAGGACTCCCAGGGAAGGCGAGCCCGCCAAGAAGCAGTTCGCCACTCGTTCCAACCGGGTGCGCGTCATCACCCCAGCCGATCCGTAGTGCGCCGAGTGCTGGGATAGAGCGGAGCGCTTCGGTAACCGCTCCAAGCGAACCGAGTCGCCGCGCAGCATCAGAGAGAAGGAGTGTTTCGATCAGCGCAACGTCACTCGGCTCGGTCAGCTTGCGAAGCTGCGCGTCGCCGTCAATAAGGTGAACCGGAATACCGAGCTGCTGCAGGTAGCCAACCTCATCGGTTGGCGCAGATGAATTTGCAACGGAGTCCGCGGCACCCCCACGCAGCGCATCGATCATGGCGGTGAGATGCGCGCCTGCAAACACTTGCGGCGTCTGCGCTGCGGCAAGCCTCTCACGGCGCACGGCACCAGCGGCAACACGCGACGCGCCGTCACCCGCCACCTGCGTAATGCTGTCGCTCAGTGGCATCACTGGGGCCGCCGCGTTGTTGCCGCAGGCGGCGAGGAGTCGATCAATCACGTCGGCGGAGAGGCCGGGCCGCGCCGCGTCGTGAACGCCGATCACGTCGGCAACGGCACCAGGCGCCGCCGCAACTGCGGCGAGTCCTGCGGCGACAGAGGCGGCGCGCGTTGCACCACCAGGAACGATCTGCGTCACCTTCGCCGGCATCCAGTCGAGCGCACCGTAGGTCGCCACGCGCTCTGGCGCGGTGACGAGCACGACGCGACGAACAGCCGGATGCGCTTCGAGCGCCTCAAGTGACCAGCGCAGGAGTGGCTGGCCGGCAACGGTGATCAGGCTCTTGTCGAGGCCACCCATGCGCAGGCCCGAACCCGCAGCAACCACCACGATGTCAGCGTGCATCGAGCGCCTCGCTGATCGCTTCGCGCAGTGTGGCAACAGCGATCACCTTCAGCCCGTCTGGTGCAGGCTCTGGCGTTACGCCACGACGTGGTGCAGGCACGATGGCGCGCGTGAAGCCGTGTCGCGCCGCTTCGCGGAGACGACGGCCGAGACCCGCCACCGGTCGCAACTCGCCAAGGAGTCCAACCTCGCCGACCGCCACCGTCTCGCGACTGATCGGACGATCGCTCTGCGACGATGCGAGGGCGAGCGCAAGTGGGAGGTCGAGTGCCGGCTCGTCCAGGACGATGCCGCCAACGAGATTCGCGTAGATGTCACGGTCGCTGATCGCAATGCCAGCGCGGCGCCCGAGCACGGCGGCGAGGAGGGCGAGGCGCGCCGAATCGAGTCCGCGTCCGGTGCGACGCGGTGCACCGAAGGCGGCGCCAGCGACGAGTGCCTGCACCTCAACCAACAGCGGGCGGCTCCCCTCAAGAAGCGGAGCGACTACCGCCCCTGGTGCGCGTGCCTCGCGATCATCAATAAAGGCGCGTCCAGGATCGTCGATGCCGGTGAGGCCGTGCTCCCCCATCTCAAGGAGGCCGAGCTCATCCGTAGAGCCGAAGCGATTCTTTGCGGCGCGTAGCGTGCGCAGTGTGCCGTGGCGATCGCCGTCCAGCATCACCACCGCATCCACAAGGTGCTCGAGCGTCTTCGGTCCCGCGATGCTCCCCTCCTTAGTGACGTGACCGACAAGGATCACCGCGCAGTTGGTGGCGCGAGCGGTGCCAGCAAGCCAGTCGGCGGCGCCACGCACCTGACCAACGCTGCCAGCAGGACCCTCAAGTCCGCCGAGTGTTGCCGTCTGAATGGAGTCAACGATCAAGAGGGTTGGCCTCGCGAGCATCAGCGCCTCGCTGATCGCGCCAACTTCGCTCTCTGCAAGGAGCTCAACACCCTCCGCCGCCGGGCCCTCCATCAGGCCGAGTCGTTCAGCGCGATCCGCAATCTGTGCCGCCGACTCTTCACCAGATGCATAAAGGACGCGGCCGCCAGCCACAGCGATACCCGCCGCCGCCTGAAGAAGGAGCGTGCTCTTTCCAATGCCGGGCTCTCCACCGAGCAAGACGACTGACCCGGGGACGGCGCCGCCACCGAGGACGCGGTCAAGTTCTGG
>CALMIH010000094.1 GCA_937864085.1 uncultured Chloroflexota bacterium | reverse complement strand
GCGGGATCGAGCGAAGCGGCGGGGGCGCCATCGTCTCGACGTGCCACAAGGGCGAGGCGACCGAAGGCGCGGACATCACGGAAGCGGATTTCACGCCCATCAGCGAGCGTCAAGATCGCCCGAATATACGGATCGACTGGTGCAGCACGAGGAAGCACCAGCAGTTGACCGGTCATGCGCAGGTGCACCATCAGAATGAGTCCCCCTTCCAGATCGACCAGGATCCACTTCGCCCTGCGCCGGACCCCTTCAATGCGCCGCCCTGCGATCGCACGCGAGAAGGTTGTTGGATCTGGCGTGCTGAGATTCGCCGCGCGGATGATTCGGCCCGCGTTGACTCTCGCACCTGCGACCATCTTCGCAAGATCACGCGCAACCGTCTCAACTTCTGGGAGCTCAGGCACGCCCGCTCCAACGCTGCATCTCGTCCCACCGAAGCCCCGTCTTCGCCTCCACGGTGAGTGGGACGTCGAGTGCGAGTGCCCCCTCCATCGTTTCGATTAGCAGCGGGATGAGCTGTGCAACTTCACTCTCTGGCGCTTCAAGAAGGAGTTCGTCGTGCACCTGGAGGATGAGGCGTGATTTCAAGCCGGCCGCGGCAAGTCGCGGCGTAAGGCGGATCATGGCGATCTTAATGATGTCGGCCGCCGTCCCCTGAATCGGATGATTGATTGCAGCGCGCTCCCCTGCCGCACGCAGTGCCGGGTTCGCGGCGCGAAGCTCTGGGATCGGGCGACGACGACCGAGCTGCGTGGTGACGGCGCCGTTCGCGCGCGCCTCCTCCTTGATCGTGTCGATATAGCGCTTGATCCCTGGGTAGCGCTCAAAGTATCCCGCGATAAATGTCTTCGCTGCTTCGCGAGAGATCCCTGCACGGGTCGCAAGCCCGAAGTCGCCCATCCCATAGGCGATACCAAAGTTGACCATCTTCGCCATCGCGCGCTCGTCGTCGTTCACCTCCTCTTGTGGCTTGCCGAGCACGCGTGAGGCGGTGGCGCGATGAATATCCTCTCCAGCTGCAAACGCCTCAATCAGGTGTGGATCACGCGTCACATGCGCAAGGATGCGCAGCTCAATCTGGCTGTAGTCGGCGGCAACGAGCCTGTTCCCCTTCTCCGCGATGAAGGCGTGGCGAATCTTCCGCCCCAGCTCTGAACGAATTGGGATGTTCTGAAGGTTCGGCTCAACGCTGCTGAGGCGTCCGGTTGCAGCGATCGCCTGCTGGAATGTGGTGTGGATACGGCCATCCGCCTCAACCAGCTTCGGGAGCGCCTCAACATAGGTGCTCTGCAACTTTGAGACGGTGCGCCACTCAAGCGCGATGCCAACAAGCGGATGCTCCCCTTGAATCTCCTCCAAGACGCTCGCATCTGTTGACCACGCGCCAGTCTTCGTCTTCTTCCCGCGCGAGAGGCCGAGCTCGCCAAAAAGGAGTTCGCCGAGCTGCTTCGGTGAGCCGAGCGCAACCGCGTGACCGACTGACTTCTCCGCCGCCGCCTCAAGACGCGCGATCTCAAGGCGGAATGCATCACCAAGTTGCGCGAGTGCCGCGCTGTCCACCGCGATACCCGCCGCCTCCATCCGTGCGAGCACCTCAACCAGGGGGAGCTCAATCTCCCGATAGAGCCGCTCGGTTCCCGCCGTGCGTAGCTCACCACTGATTCCGGCGCGCGAAGCGAGTGCCACGAGTGCACTGAGGGTTGCCACCTGTGCTGGCGTGAGCCCCTCGGGGAGGTCGGCGCCAAGCCGGGATGCGGCAACCTCAACGAGTCCAGGGTTCCGCAGCGTCACGTTACTGATCCAGGTACCGAGCGCCACATCGTCAACAAGGTGTGGTGCCTCATCGGCGCCGATCGCGATCAGCGCGCCGAAGAGATCCTTGATGCCGAGTCCAACGAGCTCTCGCCCAGAGCGCGCAATCAGTGTCAGGAGCCGGTGCACAACGCCCGGATCTTCGGCAACGAGGAGTGCGCCCCGTTCATCGGCGATCGCGAGTGCGATCGGCCCGCGCGGACCACGCCGATCGACGCCGTACCCTCCGAGCGCAAGGGCCCCATCAGTTGAAAGCGTGCTGAAACGTTGCTCCCCCTCGCTCACGCTGTTCAGGTGCAGTGCCCCTGCGGCGGCGAGATCACCACGCTTCAACGCCTCAATCTGCGTGCTGAGTGCAACCTCAGCCTCGCCAGTCGATGAGGGGGCTGCAGCAGCAGCGGGTGCTGCGCGTCCCGCCGCGCTATTCCCCTCGCTCACCGAGTTGAAGTTGAAGCCGAGCTGCAGCTCGTCGCTCCCCGTGACTCGCGGCGCTGCGGTCACTGGCGTCACGCGCTCTTTTGTTCCACGGAGCGCCGCATCCGCAGTTGCCGTCGCGATCGCCTGCGCCGCCGCTTCACGATCCTCTCCTTCGAGTGGTGGGAGGCGGCCGATCAGTGCGCGGAATTCAAGTTCGCGCAAGAGGGCGAGGGCAAGGTCGCGATCGTAGCGGCCGATCACGCCACCATCGTCTGGAAGTTGCAGCGGAGCGTCGCGATCAATCGTCATCAGCCCCTGGCCGGCAAAGGCGGCGTCGCGATTGGCGCGCAGCAGTTCGCGAATCCGCACTGGCTCAACCTCATCAAGTCGCTCATAGAGTGCCGTGAGTGACCCGAACGCTGCGATCAGTTTCGCCGCCGTCTTCTCTCCGACACCTGGAACGCCAGGAATATTGTCTGAGCTATCCCCCTTCAACGACTTGAAGTCAACGATCTGTTCAGGGGTGAGGCCGTACCGCTCAAAGATCTTCGCTGGGTCATAGGTGACCATCGCATCGGCGCCACCCTTCGCCGTATGGAGGAGCGAGACGTTCGGACCAACGAGCTGCAACATGTCGAGGTCGCCAGAGACGATGAGCACCTCCCAGCCCTCACGTCGCGCCTGCTCAGCAATCGTTCCGATGACATCGTCCGCCTCATAACCTTGCGCCTCAAGCAGCGGAAGGCCGAGGGCTGCGACAAGGTCGCGCACGAGTGGCACCTGCGAGCGCAGCTCATCTGGCATTGAGGGTCGCTGCGCCTTATATGCAGGGAATCGCTCATGTCGGTGCGTGGCCCCTGGCGCATCAAAGGCGACGATCGCCCGCTCTGGGTGCGCGTCTGCAATTGCACGAAGGAGGATGCTCGTAAATCCGAATGCGGCATTGGTGAGTTGGCCCCGACTGTTCGTCAGGGGCGGGATCGCATGGAAGGCGCGATAGATCAGTCCATACGCATCAACAAGGAGAAGGCGCTTCGGTTGCACGATCGGAGCGTAGCGCAGGAGGAGCGTCGTGCAGGGGGCGCGCTGGCGCGCAGTTCGGCGCGCGGCGGGTTAGGCGTGGCGACGGCGGCGGGTGCGCTCAATCAGTAGGAGGCTGAAGAGAAGACCAGCGCCACCAGCGATCGTGAGCCAAGGGAGCCCCCCCGCTTCATCAAGCGGTTCAGCTGCCTCAAAGGGGTCGGCGACCTTCTCATCTGCGCTCGGTACCTCTGTGGATCCCTCCGGCGATGCCGCTCCCACTGCTGGTGTTGACGCAACGCTTAGCGGCGCCTGGAGTGCCGACTCCCCGCCGTCACCCATGCGGAGCGCGCCACCAGTTGGGAGGGTGGCGAGTAAGACGGCGAGAGAGAGTGCAGCGCTAGCTAGCCCTACGCGCGGCGCATAGATGAAGAGGTCAACAAGCCGCCCGATGCGACCTGAACGCTGATGCTTCGCCCGCCGTTCCGTCTCGCTGGCAAGCGCAACCTGCAGCGTGGGAGCGGCGAACGGATCCCGCTGTCGGGTCGGTTCGCTCGCCCGATACGCATCGGCGTGCTCTGCTGCATGGGGGCGGCGGTCGTTAAACATCTCGCCTCCTCAACGCCTGGTCCTGGGGGTTGGTTCCCGGAAGGAGGCCAGCGAGGAGGTGCCGAAGCTCCCCCCTCCCACGGCTGATGCGACTCTTCACCGTTCCGACTGAGCAGCCCGTGATCTCGGCGACCTCGGCGTAGTCGTAGCCATCCACGTCATAGAGGAGGATCGCGGTGCGCCGCTCCTCAGGGATCTGCTCAAGTGCTGCGGCCAGCTCCCCCGCGAGCTCCCCTCGCTCCGCCGCAAGGACCGGATCGCTCGCCGCGCCGGCCTGGGGCTCGGCCACAGCGCCACGTTCATCCGAGTCGTCGGATCCTTCACCGCTACGGATCGGGAGGGTTGGGCGCCGCCGCTCACGGCGCAGTGCATCACGAGCCGCGTTCTGGACGATCCGAACGAACCAACCACGCAGGTTGCGTGGCTCAACACGGTCGAGTGCGCGATACGCTGAGATGAGCCCCTCCTGGAGCGCGTCGTCGGCCCCCGCCGGTTCGCCAGTGATGCGGAGAGCCATCCTCCAGGCGAGGTCGAGGTCTGGGGTGAAGAGGGCGCGAAAGGCCCCCCCATCGCCGCGACGTGCTGCCGCAAGGAGGCGCAGCCGCTCCTCAGTCTCGCCCACGCCCTTCACTGCCCCCTCATCCATCCCCCTAACTATGCCGCACGCTAGGATCAGGGGGCGCCGAAGTGGCGGAATGGCAGACGCAACCGACTCAAAATCGGTCGACTGAAAGGTCATGTGGGTTCGACTCCCACCTTCGGCACCAAAAGGGGGTTCAGTTGAGCAACGAGAGCACAACACCACGACCAGATCGCGCGACACTGATGCGCGAGCATGACCAGGCGCGCACCGATCGCGCAGCCTTAACGCCGGGTTCAGCAGAGTGGCGCACAGCTGCGGCACGCGTTGCGGCAATTGAGGTTGAACTGGCAAAGATCACCGCACTGAGCGTTCCGCCCGCGCGCATTGCGCGACCTGAGGCGAAGGGGAAGTAGCGTCGCGCTCGGCTAGATGCCGAGCAGTGTCCCGAGGATCAAGCCAACGAAGAGTGCCCCCATCGCTGGACGCCCTACGAGGAAGGCGGCGCCAACATGCCAGAGCGGCCAGAGTGGATAGCCTGGAGGGGGCGCAGAGGGGCGCGGAGCGGCAACGATCTTCAACGCAGCCCGTGCTGAGAGAGCGCCAAGTCCAGCGAGTGGCGCAACGATCCACGGGAAGATGCCGAGCGCACCAAAGAGTGCGACGCAGATGTAACCGCCACTGAGTAGTGCCAGCGTTGCGGCGCGTGCCCGCCGTTCGCCAATCCGAACAACAAAGGTGCGAACACCTCGCGAGCCGTCGGCTTCAATCTTGTCGAGATGCTTCCCAAAGAGCACCGCAGTCGCGATCATCCCCCACGGGAGTGTCGCAAGGAGTGCGGTGCTGTCAATCGTTCCGGTCGCGGCGAGGTATGTTCCGCCACCCATGAGTGGACCCCACACAAGTAGGACGGAGAGTTCACCGAGGCCGCGACGCTTCAGGCGGAGCGGCGGATCGGTGTAACCCCACGAAAGGATCAGGCCAGCAACTGCGAAGAGTCCGAGCATCAGGTCAGCACGCATCACCATCGTGAATCCGCCGAGCAGTGCCCCGAGACCCGTAAGAATCGCAATGGCGGTAAGGAGCGTTCGACTTGACATTGCACCAGAGGCGATCGGATGTGGTGAGTAGTCGGCGCGTGGATAGCCAGGACGATCGAGTCCGTCCTTGTAGTCGCGCCAATCGTTCGCAAGATTGTTCGCCGCATGGGCAAGGTTTGCGCCGAGGAAGGCGGCGAGCCCGAGGAGGAGGCCGCTCACGCCAGTGGCGGTGTCGCTGATTGTGCCGCGCCACCAGGCGTAGAGGAGTCCCTGCCCTGCACCAACAATGGTGAGCGGGAGAACGGAGGCGCGGGTGAGCAGGAGCGCACGAGCGAGTACCGGCATAGTCCGCCAATCAACGCCTTCTGGGGCGGACTGCCGAAGGAGGACTGAGGCGTAGGTGCGAAGTGCCATGAGGATATTCTGCCGCGTTTCTGAAAAGTCTGCCCTATGCGACTGCCCTAAGCGGCTGGAAGTGACTCCCCTTCAGTCAGTAGGTCGAAGCGAACCGCTGCGGCGCCGACACGACCACGTATTGCAGCGGGGAAACTCGGATCCCACGCGACACCGGTGCGAATCTCCATCGGCAACTGCTGTGCCCCTCCCGCCTGCGGGATGTAGACGACCACCTTCGTCCCCCCTGGTCGCGCGCGGAGTTCCGACTTCACCACCTCCATGGCACGAATCGTCTCCTCTACCGATTGACCAGCGGTGAATCGGATGTGAAGCGCAGCGCCAAGCGGCGCTTCAACAGGATCCGCCGAAGCCTCTGATTGAGGGATAACGGCAAGCGGCGGAGCGACCTCTCCTTCACGTTCCTCTGGAACTAGACCGCGCGGCAGTGCGCCAGCTGGTGCGGTACTGCGTGGTGGGTAGCGTCGTGGGCCACTACTGCTCGTTGCAAGGTGTGCCGCAATCCCCTCTGGCGTCAGCTGCTGCGCCTCCTCCCACGGGAGGACCGCCTCACAGATGATTGACCAGGTCTCGCCACGCAGCTCTGCACGACCTGCAACCAGGAGCGCCTCCCCTTCAACCCAGGCGGAGCGCGTCGCCTCCCACGTCTTCGGGAAGGCGACCACCTCAATGCTCCCTGTTAAGTCCTCAACGGTGAGAATCCCCATCGCCGCCCCCGCCTTAGTGACGAGCGTCCGAACGTTCGTGACGATCGCGCCGAGTACGACACGCTCTTCGCTCGGCACATCCTCACCAAAGTCGCCAACAAAGGCGCTGACGTACGGCGCAAGGACTGGTGCAAGCGCATTCATCGGATGGTCAGAGAGGTAGACACCGAGTAGCTCTCGCTCCCAACGAAGTCGCTCACGAGTTGGCGCCTCAGCGGCGCTCGGCAGCTTCACCGCAACCGTTGATGCTAGCCCTGGGGAGGAATCGAAAAGCGAGACCTGGCCCGCAGCGCGCTCACGTTGCACGCTTGTTCCGGCAGAGAGGGCATCGTCCAGCGCAAGGAGGAGCTGTGCTGGGTGGCCAAACTTCTGCAGCGCACCAACCTTTGCGAGCGCCTCAAAGACGCGCTTGTTGGCGAGTCGCAAATCGATGCGCTCACAGAGGTCCTGCAGGCTGCTGAAGCCACCGCCCGCTGTGCGCGCATTGACGATTGACTCCACCGCACCAGCACCAACGTTCTTGATCGCAAGAAGGCCGAAGCGGATCGCGCCCCCCTCCGGCTCAAAGTCGAGCTGCGAGCGCTCAACGTCGGGCGGCAAGATCTCAATCCCGAGACGGCGGCATTCGGCGATCGCACTCGCCACCTTGTCCTCCTTATTGCGGAAGGCGTTGAGGACGCTCGTCATGTACTCCACGGTGTAGTTCGCCTTCAGGTAGGCGGTCTGGTAGGCGATCATTCCGTAGCAGGTGGCGTGCGCCTTGTTAAAGCCGTAGTTGGCAAACGGCTCAAACGCCTGGAAGACCTGCTCAATCACGCTTCGGGCCACGCCACGCTCACCAGCGCTGGTGATGAACTCCTGCTTTAGCCCTGCCAGCACGTCCTCCTTCTTCTTTCGCACCGCGTAACCGAGCGTGTCCGCCTTTGGTCCGGAAAAGCCACCGAGCGCCGATGCCGCCGCCATGATGTCCTCCTGGTAGACGAAGACGCCGTAGGTGCGCTTTAGGAACGGCTCAAGGAGCGGATGCAGATACGTGACCGCCTCCGTTCCGTGCTTGCGACGAATGTACGAGGGAATATTCGCCATTGGGCCCGGTCGGTAGAGCGCCACCATGGCGGCGAGATCAAAGACGCTTGTTGGGCGCAGTTCCTTGATGTAGCGGCGCATCCCAGCCGACTCGAGCTGGAAGATGCCGCTCGTCTCGCCTGACGCGAGGAGGGCGAACGTCTTCGCGTCGTCGAGCGGGATCGTGTCGAGGTCAATCGCAACACCGTAGGTCG
>CALMIH010000093.1 GCA_937864085.1 uncultured Chloroflexota bacterium | reverse complement strand
CGTGACCGTGCGCACGGTGACGGCACCGAAGCGGCGCAGGTCGACGAAGTTGACGATTGGAGAGAGGCCAAGTACGGCAAGGCGACCCTTCGGCGCGCCGTAGCCGAGAAGGCTTGAGCTGGTGACGAGTCGATTGCGGAGGTGGATTCCGTTGAGGTCGATCATGTGGCGATGGTAGCGCGCAGAGCGAGTACCACCACCACTGATACCGCCATGCCCACCAGGAGGCTGTTGCGCCACCGTCCGATCGCCGCCCCAGTGATCACCGCAACCGCCTCAGGGCCGACGCGGAACGTGCCGTCTGCAACAAAGATGTTGGCGGCGGCAATCGCGCCGAGTGCGGCGGGACCGATCAGGCGCAGATAGGTGAGCACTGGCGCTGGAAGGCGATCCACACCCGGTGCGAGGAGCGGCAGCGCGCGCGCCGCGTACGTGCCGATCCCGCCGAGGATCGCGAGTGGAACAAGGTCGGTGCGGAATGGATCGATCATCGCGCCTCCCCCTCACGTTGTGATCGTTCACGTTGCGTGAGCGCGATCCCAACAAGTGGTCCAATAAGTCCGCCGATCATCGCGGCGGCACTCGGGTTGATCAGGATCGCCGCAGCAACCGCTGCAGCACCACCGGTGATCAGAGCGATCAGCGCGGCGCGATCACGCACCAAGCCAACGGCGAGGCCAGCCATTGAGGCTGGGAACATCACATCCAATCCAATCGTTCCAGGCTCTGGGAGTGCTGCGCCAGCGAGCCAGCCTGCGATCGTTGCAAGGTTCCAGGGGACGAAGATGGAGGCACCGGCGTACCAGCCACCAGCCAGATCAAATCGCCCAAGCCGTGCAATATGCGCACTCGTTAGCGCGAACGCTTCATCGGTCAGCAGGTAGGCGAGTCCAGCGCGCATGCGGCGCGGCAGGTGCGTTGTGTGTGGCGCAATAGATGCGGCGTAGAGGAAGTGCCGCGCGTTCAAGAGCCAGACGAGTAGCACAATTGAGCCCCACGGCGCAGCAACGGCGAGTAGGCCAACCGCTGCAAACTGCGCCGCACCGGCGAAGAGGATGGAGCTAAACGCCGCAGTCTCAAGCAGTGAGAGCCCACCTTCACGCGCGGTGAAGCCGAAGATCGTGCCGATCACAATGGCCAGCACCCAGATGCCGATCGAGTCAACCGCGAGTCGTCGCCGCGCAACGCGCAGTTCAGCAGCCCGCATCGTGCCGCTCATACGTCAGGTGCCAACACAACGACGGGAATCTCGCGCTCCGTCTTGCGCGAATAGGCGGCATAGACGCCGTAGGTGACGTCATCAGTGCGCCGGAGCAGGTTACGTCGCTCATCGCCAACCGCAACGCGTGCCGTGTAGGGGCGCGCGCGACCGCGACGAACCACCTTCACGCGAGGCTCTGCAACCAGGTTCTCAAACCAGGCGGGATTTCCAGCGCGACCATAGTTGCTGGCGATCAGCACGATGCGCTCGTGGTCGGGGAGATACGTAAGCACGACGCGACGCGACGCGCCGCTCTTTCTGCCAACAGTCTCAAGGATGATGCCTGGACGCCAGAAGAGACTCGGCGTGATGTAGCCGTTCGTTGCAAGGGCAAGGCGTGCATGCAGCGGTACGACGAGTGCGATCAGTCGACCGAACCAACGCTGCGCCGACTTGAGCGCAGCCGATCGCGGCGTTGCCCAGTCGTCACGCTGCATTTAGCGCTCGGAGAAGAGGTAGCGCACTGAGAGTGCAGCCGCCACCGCACCAGCGAGTGGTCCAACGATGTAGATCACCGCACCAGAGAGGTCGCCAAGCGCAAGCGCTGGGCCAAACCATCGTGCAGGGTTCATTGCGGCGCCGGTCAACGGTCCGCCGACCATGATGTCTGCGGTCACGGCGAACCCGATGAAGAGTCCGCCCATCTTTGGTGCGCGGTTATCAACTGCGGTGAGGAGGACGGCATAGGTGAGGAGTGCCGTAAGAACCGCCTCTACTGCGATGGCTGTCCCCTGCGATAGCCCGAAGGCGAGTGACGGCACACTACCGCCCGCAATCGCGTAGGCACTGTCGCCAGGATCAAAACCGCCAAAGGCGAGCTTCAGGACGAAGCCTGCGGCAGCGGCACCAGCGAGTTGGGCAACGATGTAGCGAAGTCCTTCAACTGTGCGCACCTTGCCAACGAGCCAGAGGGCAACGGTGACCGCCGGGTTGAACTGCCCACCGCTGATCGGACCGAAGCCTGTCGCCAAGGCGGTGAGCGCGAGGCCGTTGGCGAGGGCGATTCCCAGGAGGCCCACCTCCCCCCCTGTTTGGGCGTTGACGATCACTACCCCCGCTCCAATCACGAAGAAGAGGAAGGTACCGATCGCCTCCGCGGCGAGGGCTGCAGTGAGGCTTCGATTCAGCATGGGTGGGCGCTCCTTACCGTTGGTGGAGGCGGCTCAGCCTCCTTATGGGGAGAGTGTAGGGCAGCCCCCTATCGGGATGGAGCGGGATGCCGTATGCTTCCCCTGCTGGCCCGGACTTCGGGCGGCATTAGGATGCACGCACGCGACCGAGATCAGTCAACCGTTCCCACTAGGGCTCGCGAGACAAACCTTCGGAACACGAGGCGAGCCAACACTAGGAGAGAACGGAATGTTCACAGACAAGAATCTGGTCTGCATGGATTGCAGCCAGGAATTCGTGTTCACAGCACGAGACCAGGAGTTCTACAGCGAGCGTGGCTTCACGGAGCCAAAGCGCTGCACACCATGCCGCAATGCCCGCAAGGCGCAGCGCGAGGGTGGTTCGGCGGGTGGCGGCTTCGGCGGCTACACCGGCGGCGGCAGCTACAGCGCGGGTGGCTACGGCGCCCCGCGAGCTCCACGTGGACCACGCGAGATGCACCCGACGACCTGCTCAGACTGCGGCAAGGAGACGATGGTCCCCTTCCTGCCAACGAGCGGCAAGCCGGTCTACTGCGACACCTGCTTCGCAAGCCGACGCCCAGCGCGCTGAGCTTTCGAGTTTCGTAGTTTTCGGACGGCCGGGACCCTTCGGGGCCCCGGCCGTTCGCTATCCCCCGCCAACTCTCGCCGCTAGGATCACGAGATGAGCGCACCACCCGATCCGCGCCGACGCACATCCACCCAACGCGTCACCACGTGGCGTGACGGCGTACCCACCGAACGCGACGACCTCCTGATCGGCGAAGAGCCGGCGCAGATCTCCGTTGCTGGACCAGATCAACAGCAGATCGAGGTTGCCGTAACGATGCGCACGCCCGGCAACGATGAGGAGCTCGCCGTTGGATTCCTTGTCAGTGAATCGCTCATTGCTCCGAGTGATGTGCTGCGCGTCAGCTTCGGCGATCCGCTGCACACATCGCAACCAGAGAATCACATCCTTGTAAATCTCCGCACTTCATTTGACGCTGCGCGCATCCCAGCACGAACCACCGTTGCAACCGCGTCGTGCGGGATCTGTGGGAAGGCCTCACTTGATGATGTGGTGCAGCGTCTTGGTCGCGTTGAGAAGATTCCGCGAATCAGCAGCGCCTCACTGCTGCAGCTCCCAGATCAACTGCGCGCCGCACAGGATCTCTTTGAGAGCACTGGCGGACTCCACGCCGCAGCCGCAGTGAGCGTTGCCGCCGATGGATCGCTGAAGATCACAACCGTTCGCGAAGACGTTGGCCGGCATAACGCCGTAGATAAGCTGATTGGTGAAGCGGCACTTCGCGGCGCGCTACCGTTGGCGAGTTCGCTCTTGCTGCTTTCTGGACGCTGCTCATTTGAACTTGTGCAGAAGGCGGCGGCCGCTGGGTTTGCCGCTATCGCCTGTGTTGGCGCGCCATCATCACTCGCAGTGGAGACGGCGGAACGCTTCGGCATCTGTTTGATTGGATTCTTGCGTGAGCGCTCGTTCAACGTCTACACCGAACAGGGTGTTGTGCAGCTTTAACCTGCGCGTTCAATCTCCTTCAGTCGATCAACCAAGATTCCACAGTTGGCAATGGCCACGTGCTCATCAAGCGCAGCGGTGAGCGCCTCAGCGCTCAAGGCGCTAGAGATCTCAGGAGATGCGACGGCAACTTGGTACAAGTTCAACTTCCCCTCGCGCGCAGCGGATGCGGCTCGCTGTACCAGCGTGTAGGCTGCTTCGCGCGCAGCACCCGCGTTGACCAGCGCCGTAAGGAGGCGTGATGCGGCGTGAAGGCCAAAGCCAGCGTCGAGGTTGCGGCGCATGGCGTCGCGGTTCACCTCCATCTTGTCAATGATGCCGCGCATGGAGACCAGCGCATAGTGGAGCAGCGTGGTTGCATCGGGCAAGATAATGCGCTCCGCAGAACTGTGGCTCATGTCGCGTTCATGCCAGAGCGCCTGGTTCTCCATTGCAACCGCGGCGTATCCGCGCAAGAGTCGAGCAAAGCCTGCAATGCGTTCGCTCTTCACCGGGTTGCGCTTCTGTGGCATGGCGGAGCTCCCCGCCTGACCGGCGCGGAAGGGCTCACGCAACTCATCAATCTCGCTGTGTTGGAGGTTGCGGATCTCGGTTGCGAAACGTTCGAGCGTGCCGCCCGTGATCGCGATTGCGGCAACGAGCGCCGCATGCCGATCACGCTGGACAACCTGCGTGCTCACAGGGTCCACGCGTAGCTTCAGCGCGGCGAGCGCCTCACGCTCAATCTGCGGGCTGATCTGGCTGTAGGTCCCAACTGGCCCTGAGATCTTCCCAGTCGCCACCTCGTCCGCAGCTAGAGCGAGGCGCTCGCGGTCACGGGCCGCCTCAAAGGCCCAGCCTGCGAGCTTGGCGCCGAGCGTCATCGGTTCGGCGTGCACGGAGTGGGTGCGCCCCGCCATCACGGTGTCGCGCTCTTCGCGGGCGCGACGGATGATGACAGCGATCAGCGCATCAAGTTCGGCGAGGATGAGATCACTCGCTGCACGCAACTGCAGCGCAAGCCCCGTGTCAATGACATCACTACTGGTGAGACCGAAGTGGAGGTAGCGCCCCTCAGCGCCGATCGACTCTGCAACGGCATTCACGAAGGCGAGCGTGTCGTGATCGAGCGTCGCCTCAAGCTCTGTAATGCGCGGGAGGTTGACCTTGGCGCGCGATGCGATCGCCTGCGCCGCAGCGGCGGGGATGTCGCCGCGCTTCGCCTGCGCCTGAGCGACGGCGATTTCTACACGGAGTGCCGCCTCCCAGCGAGCCGCCTCGCCCCAGACGGCGCCCATCTCTGGGCGTGTGTAGCGCTCAATCATTTCGTCACCCCTTAGGCGCGCTTGGTCGCGCGGCGCATCGGTCGCCAGGCGCGTTCAATTGTCTGCGTGCGCTCGGGTCCAACGGAGAGGAGCACGATCGGCGCACCAGCAATCTCTTCAAGTGCCGTGACGTAGCGACGCGCGTTCTCTGGGAGATCGGCAAGCGCGCGCACTTGGTGGATCGGCTCGCTCCATCCAGGGAAGCGTTCGTAGATTGGCGTTGCGCGTTCCAGTTCCGCGGTAGACGAAGGCCAACGCTCCACGCGCTTGCCGTCAATCTCGTAAGCAACGCAGAGCAGGATCTCTGGAATTCCAGAGAGCACATCAAGCTTGTTGAGCATGATGCTGGAGACGCCATTCAGTTGTACTGCGTAGCGGAGCGGCAGCGCATCGTTCCAGCCAACTCGGCGACGGCGACCAGTGGTGGTACCAACTTCATGCCCGGTTGTGGCGATGCGTTCGCCGATCGCATCGGTGAGCTCAGTGACGAACGGTCCAGATCCAACGCGCGTGGCGTATGCCTTCATCACCCCCATCACCTCATCAATCTGCATCGGTGCAATGCCGCCGCCCGTTGCGGCACCACCAGCGATTGGATGCGATGAGGTGACGTACGGATACGAGCCGTGGCTCAGATCGAGCAGTGTCCCCTGCGCGCCTTCAAAGAGGAGGTGCTCACCTGCGGCGAGTGCGCGTTGCACAAGGTCGGTGGTATCTGCAATGTGTGGGCGGAGTCGCTCACCCCATGCGGCAATCTGCTTCGCAAGTGCATCGGCGTCAACCGCAGCGGCATCCTCGGCGTTGAGCGCCTTTAGTAGTGCGCGCTTCTCTGGGAGTGCGCGCGCAAGTCGCGTTGCGGAGGAGGCGGGATCAATGAGGTCCTCCACGCGGAGGCCGGTACGCGCGGCACGATCCTCATACGCGGGTCCGATCCCGCGTCCTGTTGTCCCAACCTTTGCGCCAGCGAGTGCCGCTTCGCGTGCCTTATCAAGTGCAACGTGATACGGCAAGATCAGTGACGCGGCGTGGCTGACGCGCACATGAGAGACATCAATGCCGCGCGCGGTGAGTTCGTCAAACTCGCGCAGCAGCGTTGCTGGGTTCACCACCACCCCTGGCCCAATGATCGGCGTGATGTGGCCGTAGAGGACACCGCTCGGGACAAGATGGAGTTTGAAGGTGTCTTCTTTGATGACGATCGTGTGCCCGGCGTTGTCGCCCCCCTGGTAGCGCACGACCATCGCAACCTGCTCGGCGAGGAAGTCGGTGGTCTTCCCCTTCCCTTCGTCGCCCCACTGCAGGCCGACGATCACGCTGGCAGGCATCTGAACCCCTTCCACTGGCGGTGATACGAGCCGAGGAGTTCTCGGCGCGCGGATCGTACCCTCCCGCGCCACCCGCCGCTCGCATCGGCGCGCCGCTAGACTCGTCACATGAGCGCCACCCCCACACCCGTGCAGCCCCCCGCACCACGCAAACGCTACGGTGGCTCATGGCTCCCGAAGCCCTCGCTCTTCGTCAGCTGGCGCCCGAACGGGTTCGGCCTGCAGAAGCCGAACCACCTCACGGAGACGCTGCGCACGATCTGGGAGAACCGCGGCAACCTCGGCTACGCCTGGCGCATCCTCAGTAAAGGGGTCTGCGACGGCTGCGCCCTTGGCGTCGCTGGCTTCAAGGATTGGACGATCGATGGACTTCACCTCTGCACGACGCGCCTCAACCTGTTGCAAGTGAACACGGCGCGCGCGCTCGATCCTGAGCGACTCGCCGATGTTGCGGCGCTCCGCGCACTCTCATCTACAGAGCTCCGCGCACTCGGCAGGCTGCCGTATCCAATGTTGCGCATGCGCGGCGAGGCTGGCTTCAAGCGCATCAGTTGGGATCGCGCACTGCAGATTGCAGGGTCACAGATCAAGGCGGCTGGCCCTGCGCGCATCTCCTTCTTCCTCACCGCGCGCGGCATCATGAACGAGATGTACTACGCGATCCAGAAGGTGGTGCGCTTCCTTGGGACAAACGACGTTGATAACGCAGCGCGCATCTGCCACGCGCCAAGCACTGGCGCGTTGAAGTACAGCATTGGTTATGGCGCCACCACTGTCTCCTATCGTGATGTTATTGAGAGTGATCTGATCATCTTGTTCGGCTCCAACGTTGCGAATGCCCAGCCGGTCTTCATGAAGTATCTGCACCTTGCCAAGAAGCGCGGCGCGAAGATTATCGTGGTGAACCCGTATCGCGAGCCAGGACTTGATCGCTACTGGGTCCCGAGCAACGTCGACTCGCTCCTCTTCGGTACGAAGATGGCCGACGCCTGGGTGCAGGTTGCGCAGGGGGGCGACATCGCCTTTATCAGCGCGGCACTGCTTCGCCTTGAGGAGATCGGTGCACTTGACCAGCAGTTTATTCAGGAGAAGAGTGCCGGCTGGAGCGACCTGCGTGCAGCACTCGGTACCCGAACGATTGACGAGTATTTGGCGATGTCTGGTGCGAAGCGCGAAGAGCTTGAGGCGTTCTGTGCGATGTACGGTGGCGCGAAGTCCGCAGTGCTGGTTTGGTCGATGGGGATCACGCAGCAGGCGTGCGGCAGCGAGAACGTTGCGGCGATCGTTAACCTTGGGCTTGCGCGCGGCAACATTGGGCGACCGGGCGCTGGCTTGATGCCGATCCGAGGACACAGCGGCG